>JANXYT010000415.1 GCA_025355915.1 Holophagaceae bacterium | reverse complement strand
CCGACGGTTCCCTCAGGCACCTCCGGAGCATGCACCCAGCCCCTGAAGGCACCGCCAGGCAGGTGCTGGGCGGCCTCGGGCCCCAGGTGGAGGCTCAGGCGGGGGACGGCAGTGATGGCCTCCCACCAGCCCTGGCGGGATTCACTGGGCAGGGCCAGCATCCATGCGGGTGGATGGTCCCAGATCAGGCCGAAGCCCCCCGGGAGCAGGGAGGCCAGACCCATCAGCCGGGCCAGGGCCCTGCCCGGGGCCGCATGGATCGAGGCCAAGCCCTCTTCCAGGAAGCGGGATCCGGCCCATCCGGCCCACGGGCCGTCCGGGGCAGAACGCAGCAGGAAACCACGCCCCTCCTTCCAGGTCACGGGATCTCCTGGAGGGCCGGAAGCGGCTCGAACATGGCCCGGCCGGCGCCCCCGGGCGAAAAGGCGAGCTTCCAGCGATTCCTCAGCCTGTGCGCGGATTCCAGGGCGGCCTGGCGATCCTCCATGCCCCGAAGGCGCAGCCCCAGCCAAGTGGCTGACAGGAGGCAGCCAGTGCCCCGGCGTTCGCCCGGGAGCCTGGGCGCCGCCTCCAGCGGATGGACGCCTTCCCGGGTCACCCAGATATCCTGCACCTGGTCACCCGCGGCATGGCCGCCCTTGAGCCAGACGGCCGCGGCACCGGCCTCTAGCCAGGGGGTGGTAAGCGCCTCCGCGGTGGCGCTGCGGATCGCTTCAGGGGGCAGACCCGCAAAGGCGGCGGCCTCCCCGCGGTTAGGGCTCACCACCCAGCCGCCCATGGGCAGGAGATCCGTCGCCATGCGCCGGAGATCCGCGCCGTCATGCAGGCCCACGCCTGCGCTCGGCGCGAGGATCGGGTCCCAGATCCGGAGGGGCGGGGCTAGGTGCCGCAGCGTGGCGCAAAGGCGGCGGAAATCCTTCGCCTCGAGGGCGCAGAGGCTGAGCTTCACCCCCCACCGGCCGACCAGATGCGGGGCGAGGGCTTCCACCCGCAGGACGGGATCCATGGCCGGAGGATCGATGCGGGTGCAGGCCAAGCCGTTCTGGAGGGTTTCAGCCAGGCTCACGGCCATGGCCTGGCATCCCAATTCCGCCAGGGTCACGGTGTCCCTGAGAAGGCCGGCGCCACCGGACGGATCCATCCCACCCAGACAGAGGGCGAGCGGCGGGGCGCTTGGGCGGGTGGCATCCATGGGAACTCCCAGGATGCCACAAGATGGGATCAAGCGAAGCCCGGCCCGGCAGGGCAGGGCGCGGGGGGCCGGGGGTGCGCGCGCCGCGCGGGACCCCCGGAGAGCATCAGACCTTGCGGTCGGAGTCGATGATCTCGGTGACCCGGAGACCGAGGCTGTCCTCCAGCACCGTCACTTCGCCCCGGAGCAGCACGCGATCCTTGCAGAGCACGTCCATGGGTTCTCCGGCGCTCTTTTTGAGCTCCACCAGGGAACCGGGTTCCAGGTCCAACAGGTCCCGGATGGTCAGGCGAGCCTGGCCCAGCTGGATCTCCAGCTTGAGGGGGGTATCGATGAAGGGCATGACCTCAGTCACCACCTGCTCGAAGCTGAGCTCGCGGCCGGTTTCGATCCGGTCTCCCCGCTTGATGGCCATGTCTCTCCCGATGGTCCTGTCATAGCATGGACCCTGGCTCCACACACGGCAACGGCCGTGCCAGGGAGTGCCCCTATTGCTGGATGGCCCAGTCCACGATGAGCACGCTCTTGATGGGCCGTTTGGACTTCTTGTGCTTCGGATCTTCCTTTTCGCCGGCCTTCAGGGGATGAGGCTTGAACTGATCGTTCAGCTTGTCCCGGATCTCCTTCCGCAGGGCCTCGCGGGATTCGGCATCGGAGGCCTCCTCCACAGTCTTGCCCGACAGGGTGCCCAACGCGATGGACTGGATGAGACTCTTTTCCGCCGAGGGCTTGTCACCGGCCACCAGCTTGCCCAGCTCGACATCGCAGAAGAGGATGTTCAGCTCGCACCGGAGGAAGGCATTTCGCCGGGGCCCGGTCAGGTTCACCGTGCGGGTCAATACCATGACCGGTGAGGCCTCTGCGCCGCCGTGTCCCCCCCCTTCCTTCTTCTCACCGCTGTCTCCACAATCCTCAGAGTCTTCCTCACCCTGAGTCGATCCCTCCAGGGCGGGTCCCTCCTGGGGCTGGGCCTTGAGCTGCTCGGCCGCCGCGGCCTTCGCGGCTGCCCGCCTCTTCAGGAACCACTTGGCGCCCACCCCACCGGCACCGAGCACCACCAGGGCGGCCACGATGAGGATGATGAGTTTCATGGGGCGTTTCTTGGGGCCAACTGCTTCGTCGGACATGGGGACCTCGTCGAATGCCCCTTCATCGGATGTCTGACAGGAGAGCCTGAATTGCGGAATGCCTGTCGGGTATCCGCCTCATTCTCAATGGGACGGCGGTTTTCGAGAATGCGTTAAGCGGAGAGCCACTGATGGCCTGATTCTAGGGTTTCAGTGATCTTCTGGCATTAACTGATAAAAAAGCAGTGCTGACAAAGAACGGGACCTGTCGAAACAGGCCCCGTCAATCCTGAAGTCCGGCAGGCCGCCGGACAGTTAGATCCTACTTACGCTTCTTGCCGCCCTTGCCGTTGACTTCATCAGCGAGTTTCTTGCCGGGCTTAAACTTCGCGACCTTCTTGGCAGCGATCTTGATGGGCTTGTTGTCGCGGGGATTCCGGCCAGTTCGGGCACCGCGGTTGGCGACGGAGAAGGTGCCGAAGCCCACGAGGGTGACCTTGTCTCCACCGCGCAGGGCGGCGGCGACGCCACCGAGAACTTGATCCAGGGCGGCAGCGGCCTGGGCCTTGGTGATACCGGCCTTGTCGGCGACGGCGCTGACCAATTCAGCCTTGTTCATGGAAACCTCCGAAATTGGGGATCTGTGCCCCCGGGTTGAGAGAAACGGAATCGCCTCTGACGTGAGACGGCCGTATTTGCTGAATTTTCAAGGTCCAAGAACCTCAAGAGGCCCATGAATCCTGTATTTCCTAAACTGCCAAGAAGCTACGTCGCAGACGTAGCGTGGTCAAGGATTTTCTTTCATAAAAAATCGAAGATCCGCCCCATTGGGGGATCCAGGAGGCCATGGAACAACGAAATGGCCCAAAATGCTCGCATGTAAGTCCCATGGATCTCGCAGATCCCCGTAGAACGGGTGATTCGTTGTCCGTTCAACCGCTCCGGCCCATCCCAGGCCTATCATTGGGGCATGACCCATCCCTACTTCCTCCAGGTGGCCTACGCGGGAGGCGGATTTCACGGCTGGCAGATCCAGTCGGTGCTGCGGAGCGGTCAGGGCGAGCTATGGAACGCCCTCCGGGCCTTTGATCCAGCGGCGCCGATGCCCCAAGGTACGGGGCGGACGGATGCCGGCGTGCACGCCCGGGCTCAGGGTGTGCTCATTCACACCGCTCGGTCCTGGGAGCCCTATCGCCTCCTCACGGCCTTGAACGCCCATCTTCAGGCGGATATCCGAGTCATGGCGGTTCAACCGGCGCCTGAGGGCTTCTTCCCTCGTCAGCATGCGGTGGCCAAGCGCTATGTCTACCGGCTGGATCTTGGCCCGGCGGCGGATCCCCTGCGGGCGGCCTTCCGCTGGCATGTGCATCGGGCGATCCCCCTCGATCTGAACCAGATGGCCGCGGGAGTACCGCCCCTGCTTGGAACCCATGATTATTCCAGTTTCCGTTGTTCTGAATGCGTGGCGAAGACACCCGTGCGCACCCTTTACGCCATCCGGATCGTTCCCGTGGAAGGCGGCGCCGAGCTAATTTTCGAAGGCAGCAGTTTTCTCATGCACCAGGTTCGCATCATGGCGGGAACCCTGGTCGAGGTCGGCCGGGGGCGGCGTTCGCCGGAATCCCTCGTCGGGTTGCTGAAATCAAGGGACCGGAGGCTTGCCGGCCAGACTGCGCCCCCAGAAGGGCTTTGCCTGGAGAAGGTCTGGTACGAGGCCCGGTGGGGCCTAGGCGAGCCCAGTCCCTTTGGAGAAAGGGCCTGATGCGCCCAGGGCGCCAACCGTGAACATCGCCAGACGCTTTCCGGGTGTGACGCATCCTGGGGGCCTGCCAAATCCGAGACGCTGCCTCTAGAGACAGCCCGGCGAATCTTCCATCGGTGGGTCGAGTCGTCCCCAAATAGACCTCATCGGATTCCCAACCGACAGCGTCGGTCCCCCCGGACGACCCGAACTTGGCCCCGGTAAAATCGGGGCATTTGACCCCTCAATCCAATTCACGATGAGAGTTTAAATCATTTTTTGTAGTATTTTAGATATCGTTGTATTCACAAGATTGGGTAGTGGAACATGAAACGAACAAGAACGGTACATGCCGTCAATTGACTATAAATTTCATCCACACTTCTTGACAAGGAAGCCTTGAGGTCCATTTTGGTTTATAGATAAGGGGACTTCTATGAGTAGGGAAATATACATACAACCACTATCTATCCATAGTGGAAAATCGCCTTGTTTTTGGCGTAATACTGGATTGTTCTTGGCCCAGGCGGCACTCATCCTGGCCATGGCCTGTGGAGGCGGAGGCGGCGGTGGCGGCAATACCATCACCAATGCCGCCCCCCTGATCACCACCCAGCCCGCGAGCCAGACCGTGAACGCGGGCAGCGCAGCCAGCTTCACGGTGGCGGCCAGCGGCACCCCCGCGCCCACCTTCACCTGGCAGCGCAGCAACGACAACGGCACCACCTGGACAGCCATCAGTGGTGCCACCAACGCGACCTTCACCTTCACCGCCGTCAAGGCGGATCATACGGCCCAGTTCCGCGCCACCGCCAGCAACACTGTGAGCCCGGATGCCACCAGCCCGGCGGCGACCCTGAGCGTGCAGTGGCTCGCCATCACCACCCAGCCCGGGGACAAGTCTGTGACAGCCGGCAGTCCGGCCACCTTCACCGTGGTTCCGGATGCCAATCCCGCCGCCACCCTGCAGTGGCAGTCCAGTGCGGATGGCACCACCTGGACCAACGTGGCAGGCGCCACGGCGGCCAGCTATACCATCGCTGCCCCCGCCCTGAGGAGTAGCGGCACCAAGTTCCGTTGCGTCTTGACCAACGCCGCAGGATCGATCAATAGCAATGCCGCCACGCTCACCGTGACCGCCCTGGGGGTGGCCCCCACCATCACCACGCACCCCGTCAGCGCGACGGTGACAGCGGGCAGCCCCGCTACTTTCACCGTGGTAGCTGCGGGCACCGCGCCACTCCACTACCAGTGGAAGAAGGGTACGACCAATGTCGGGACCGATGCCGCGACGTACACCATTGCTGCAACCACGGCCGGCGATGCTGGCAGCTATACCGTGACCGTCTCGAACGGTTTTGGTAGCACTGTGGTGACCAGCAACGCCGCGACGCTGACGGTCAACGTGCCTCCCGCCATCACCACCCAGCCCGCCAGCGCGAGTGTGACCGCCGGCGGTCCAGCTTCGTTCAGCGTGATGGCGACTGGCACCGCGCCGCTGCACTACCAGTGGAAGAAGGGTGTGGTCAATGTCGGGATGGATGCCGCGACCTACGCCATCGCTGCAGCCGCGACCGGCGATGCGGGCAGCTATACCGTGACCGTCTCGAACGGTTTTGGAACCCCTGTGACCAGCACTGCAGCAACTCTGACGGTCAACGTGCCTCCCGCCATCACCACGCAGCCCGCCAACGCGAGTGTAGCGACCGGCAGCCCTGCCTCCTTCACCGTGGTGGCCACGGGCACTGCGCCTTTGCACTACCAGTGGAAGAAGGGCGCGGTCAATGTCGGGACCGATGCTGCAACCTACACCATCGCTTCAGCCGTGACGGGCGATGCTGGCAACTATACTGTGACCGTCTCCAACGGTTTTGGCAGCCCTGTGATCAGTACCGTCGCGACGCTGACGGTGAGCGCGGGTCCTGTCATCACCAGCTTTGTGGCGGGTTTAGGTACCTTTAAACCAGGCACCATCACTGCTGGAACCAGCACCATTCTGTCCTATACCTTCTCTGGAGGCACGGGCACCATTGATCAGGGAGTGGGGAGTGTATCAAGCGGCGGAACAAGCAATGTGGGCCCATTGAACGCCACCACGACCTACACTCTGACCGTGACCCCTGTGGTGGGGCCCCCCGCCACCATGCAGGTGATTGTGACCGTGGTGCCAGCGCCCAGCATCACCAGTTTCACCAATGCTGGTCTCGCCGCCGATGGGACGGGAGCGACCCTCACGGCAGTGTTCACGGTCGACCCAGGTGGAACAGCCTCGGTGAACCAGGGCGCCGGTACCGTGCCATTTACCGTGATCAGTGGTGTGGCCACTGCCACTGGCCCTCTGGGAGCCAATGCGACTTACATCCTGACCGTCACCAGCGCGGCAGGCTTGAGCGTCTATGCCTCGACCACCGTGGCCGTGCTTCCTGTTTTCACCACAAATCCTGCCCCTCAGGTACTGGTGCTGCCCGCTGGAACCCCAGTCACCTTCACTGTGGCGGCCAGTTCGGTTGCCGCCATCACTGGTATCACCTGGCAGCGTAGCAACGACAGTGGCTCTAGCTGGTCCCCAATTTCAGGCGCATCAGGCCTTTCCTATGTCACGCCATCTCTTGTTGCTACGGACAACGGTGCCCTATTCAGGGCCATCGCCACCAACAGCTTTGGTTCGACCACCAGCATGGCTGGGGGACTGAATCAGAACCTGACCCTGACGGCTTCCAGCGAAACCATTGAACTGGTCCTGGTGCCCGCGGGAACCTTCACCATGGGCGAAACGGATATAGCGCCTGCAATTGTTTCCTCAGATCCGGCTGCCTTGCCAGCACATTCCGTGACCTTCGCCAAGCCATTCTATATTGCGAAGGCTCCCTGCACCCAGGCCCAGTGGCTGGCCATCGTGGGGGGCACGAACCCATCGGCTTTCTGCACTGCCAATGGAGCGGCCAATGATGACTTCACGCGACCTGTGGAGCAGGTATCCTTCGACGACATCACTGCCACCACGACTGGCTTCCTGGATATGTTGAACGCAGCAACACTGGCCACCCGGCCTGCGGGTAGCCTTTTCCGCCTGCCCACGGAAGCGGAATATGAGTACGCCTGTCGAGCCGGAAGCTTCGGGCAGGACAATTACTATTTCGGATCTTATGACTCAGGCTCAGTGGACCCAACGGTGATCGCGCTAATCGACACCTATTTATGGTCTTCCCGTAACAGTGCCAGCATTACCTACCCTCTGGGCAGTACCCACCCTGTGAAGGGCAAGCTTCCCAATGCCTGGGGTTTGTACGACATGGCTGGCAATGTATGGGCGGTTTGTCAGGATGATTGGCACGCCACCTATGCTGCCACCGGAACAGGCGTGCCCGCACTCCCGCTCGATGGCACGGCCTGGATGGATACCCCGAGGTCGACCCTACGCGCATTCCGGGGCGGATCTTGGCAACACAACAGCCATTTTGGCCAGTCTAAGGCGCGCGGATCGGACCTCCGCACTTTCCGCTCGCTGACCGATGGTTTCCGCGTGGTTCTGCAGCTTCCCTGATTCTTCCCCCGCCGGCCCCGGCGCAATTGCCTGGGCCGGTAATGCTTTGCCGCGTTTCCCCACGAACCGATCCCCGCGCTTTCCCGGTCCCCTCTCCAGGCCCGGGGACGAGCGGGGATCCTGCATGACGCCCAGACGGCTCTAGCCCCTTGTTCGGAACACGGAGCCGGACGACCCCGGCCGGCAGCCGAGGGTCGGTATCGCCTTTCCGCCCTCAGTCGAGGTAGAAGCCGACGCCTTGCCAGACCTTGAAGCGGGTCTTCCCGTCCTTGGATGAGGCGGGATCGAAGACAATGTGCTTCGCGGCCTCCACACAAGCCTCGCCGGCTTCCTTGGCATCCAGGGAATCCCCCGGCAAGCCCTGGATGAGCCGGGCGGCCACCACATCACCCTTTTCGTTGATCAGCACGTTGACCACCACCACGCCCTTGGGGCGGGTGGACAAGAGTCCAGAGGACTTGAGCCGGGGGGTCGCGCGGTTGAGGTTGATGGCCTTCGCAGGCTGGAGGTCCTCCCCCAGCGGCACGAGGTCGCCTTCGCCGGGGAGGGCACTGACCTTGTGCTGGAGCGCCTCGTTCTCGACCTTGAGGCGCCCTGCCTCGGCCTTGGCCTCGGCGGCCGCCTGCTTGGCAGCCTGGAGTTCGTTCAGAATGGCATCGCCACCGCCCTGGTTTTCTTTAAGGGTAGCTCGCAGCTGGTCGGTTTCTTTGCGGGCCGTCTCGGCCTCAGACTGCATGAGGTCCCTGGCCTTCTTGACCCCGGCAAGCTCCTGCTGGAGGTCCTCGGTGGCCGCCAGCCGCTGTTTCAGGTTGTCGCGCTCTTCCGTGAGTCGCCTTACCTGGGATTCCAGCTGGGCGGCCGTGGGTTTCTTCGCCGCCGCGAGGGGCAGGGCCAGGAGCAGCAGGGCGAGGGCTATGCGCATGAGACCTCCGGATACAGGGGATGGCTCAGCGCGAGGCTCCGAGCTGATCGCCGCCCTGGGCGGGTTTCGTGGTCCTGAGAATCCCACGCTTCAGGAGCTTGGAGAAGATGGCGAGGCACTCGCTCTGTTCGAAGGGGGCGATGGAGAGGATGTCCCGCACGGTCCACAGACCGTTCACGCGGCTGGCCAGGAAGGCCTCGTTGGGGCCGAGGTTGGTGGTCATCAGCTCGTCCAGGCTCACGGCCAGTTCAGGAATGAGATCCTGGTCCAGCTTCTTCTCGTCGAGGAGATCCTGGACCACAGCCATCATCTTGTTCGCATCCAGGTGCCGGGGCGAATCCTTGAGGATGCGCCGGAGCTCCTCCTGGGCTTCCTGGAGCTTCTGCTTCTCCACCAGGGCCCGCGCCCGCTGGAGCTGCAGGCTGGGGTTATCGCCCAGGTTGCCACCGGGATTCAGGATGCGGACGAGGCCCTTCTCGTGGAGGTCGAAGAGCAACTTGTTGATTTTGTATTCAGGCATGCGCATGTCCAGCACCAGCTGATCCACGCGCTTGATGCCATCGAGGCGGGTCAGGATGTCCGCGTCCTCGGGGGCGAGGGGTAGCCGTTCAGCGATCGCTTCGGAGATGGCCGAGATGATCGCGTCACCACCCTTGATGACCTTGCGGATCCGCTTCCAGTCATCCATTCGGCGGGCACCCTCGAGCACGATGCCGGTGACGTCGAGGCTGAGGAGCATGGATTTCTGGTGGGAGGCCGCACCGTCATGAAATTCGAAGCTGCCCACATGCCATAAAAAGGTGTCGAAGATGCTTTCTTCGACCTTGATCTGCACGATGCGGCGGATCTCGGCCTCGGTGACGAG
>JANXYT010000031.1 GCA_025355915.1 Holophagaceae bacterium | reverse complement strand
ACCAGCAACTGGTGCGCGGCGAGGTCATGCGCGGCAAGTTCCGGGACAGCCTCGAACAGCCCGCGCCCTTCACGCCCGACCAGCCCACCCGCGTCGCCTGGGCCATGAACGACATCTTCCACACCTTCAGGAAGGGCCACCGCGTCATGGTGCAGCTTCAGAGCACCTGGTTCCCCCTCATGGACCGCAATCCCCAGGTGTTCATGAACATCAACCAAGCTGGGGCTGGCGACTACAAGAAAGCCACCCACACCGTGTTTCACGATGCGGCGAGGCCCAGCTGCATTGGTGTGGGTGTGTGGTCAGAAAAACAGAAATGAACCACAGATAAACACGAATAAACACAGATGGAAAGATCGCATTTCATCGGTGTTCATCGGTGGCTAATCTTTCTTTCCCTTCCACCCTTCGAGAACTCTGAACCGGCTGCCCAGCATGTTGGGCAGGGTGAGCTGGAGCAGGTTCTCGGTGCGGGCTTTTCGCTCGGCGTCGGGCAGAGCCATCCATTCGGCGCCCCACTGATCCAGCGGGGCGTGGGTGCGGATCCACTTGCTCAGTTCCATGTGAGAGAGGTCCGACAGGCCCTCGTCTTCAAGCAGGGTGGCCAGGCGCGTGAAATCGACATCGGCTGTCAAATCCGCTTCGCCCAGGTCCTCGTGCCATTTGCCGTCCACGCTGTGGGCCTTGAAGCGGCGCAGGTCCGCGCCCTTGGCCAGCAACCGATCCGCCGTTTCCCCGTAGTCCACAGTAAGGAAAAGGCCCGCAGCCAGGGGTGCCGCCAGCTCCTGTACGAGGTTCGGCAGGGCCTCGCACCAGATGCTGCCGTCCCGGGCCTGGAGGCCATCGGTCTGGGAGGAAAACCAGGCCCTGGCTTCGGCAGGATCCGCCGCCTGCCACTCGGGGCCCCCGGCCGTCAGCACCTCCCGCGTCCAACCTTCGCCATCCCAGCGCCAGGGCTGGGCGGGCAGGGCGTCGAAGAGTTCGTTGCTGAACACCGCACCGACAAACGGCTCGATGGGTTCGTTCTCGGCGGAAAACCGCGCGCGGTTTTCCGTGAGGAAAGGAGCCAGAGCCGCTTCCGCGGCTCTTCGGGCGGCGGGGTTGTCATCTCGGTGGATGTAGACGAGCGCTTCGGCGAAAGGCCCCGATATGGCATTCAGCACATCGCGGCCCAGCCAGCCGCGACCGGCGCCGGGCTCCAGGGCGGTGAAGGTCACTGGCCGTCCCAGCCGTTCCCAGGCCGCCTCCAGCCGCAGGGCCAGCGTTTGTCCCAGGAGCGGACCCAGATCCAAGGCCGTGTAGTAGTCCTTGCCATCGAAACCCCAGGGGCTGGTCTGACGGCGGTAGTAGCCGTGCTCCGGGTGGTAGAGGGCCAAAGCCATCACCTCGGCGGCAGGGATGGGACCTTGGGCCACGCGGGATTGCAGAAGCACATTGAGCGGATTCACTTCTTCTCCAAGGGCCACTTCTCCAGCAGCACCGGCAGCAGCCACTGGGTGAGCACCAGGGCCAGGGCGACCCCGCCCAGGCAGGCGAGGCCCAGGCCCCGCAGGCCACGGTAGCCGCTGAAGACCATGCCGCCAAAACCGGCGAGGGTGGTGCCCGCGCACACGGCGTTGACCCGGGCCACGCGCTGGGGCGCGTCCGCCTCACCCCGGGCGCGGTGCAGCAGGTTGAAGGCCGTGTCCACGCTCACGCCCAGCGCGATGGGAATGGCCATGAGGGACAGGAAGGTGAGCGGTTCGCCGCCCCAGCCCAGGGCCCCGAAGACGCCGGCCTGGCTGGCGAGGAGGGGCACCAGGGCGTAGAGGGCGAAGCGCAGGTTGCGCCCGAAGAAGGCGATCACCGCAAAGATGCCCGCCAGGGCCAGCAGCACCGCATCCTCCACGGCTTCCCGGGCGATGCCCTTCACCACGCGAAAGAGGGGCTGGGTCCCGACGAAACGACCTCCGGCGGCCTCGACCACCGGGGTGAGCCGAAGCAGGGAAGCCTCGTCCAGCCGCAGGGGCACCGTGAGGGCCGGCGGCAGCGGCGGGAGCTTCCGCCCCCGGTGGAGGCGGTCCCAGAGATTCCAGGCATGGTGAGCCTGTGGCTCGGAGGGTCGTGGCAGCAGCGCCTGCAGGGCCAGTACGGGCTGGGTCGGATCGGCTGCGGCGGCGGCCAGGGCAGAGAGGGGACCCTCCAGTCCTGCGGGGTCCAGACCGGCCTTGGCGGCGGCTTCCAGGACCTGTCGACGCCAGGTCTCGGACCCCAGCGCATGGCGCAATTCGGGATCGAGGG
>JANXYT010000030.1 GCA_025355915.1 Holophagaceae bacterium | reverse complement strand
ATGGCCCATGTATCTGAGGGCGAGGAGCGCGATCGCTGGCAGGGCCTCGTCGAGCTCTTCACGCCCATCAGCAAGGCCTGGTGTTCCGATTGGGGCTTCCGCGTGACCGAGTGGGCCCTGCAGGTCTTCGGCGGTTACGGCTACACCATGGACTACCCGGCGGAGCAGTACCTCAGGGATTGCAAGATCGCTTCGATCTATGAAGGCACCAATGGGATCCAGGCCCTCGACCTCGTCGGTCGGAAGTTCCGGATGCAGGATGGCCGGCCCGTGAAACACCTCTTGAAGCTGGCCGGAGACACGGCCAAGTCCCTGGCGGCGGACCCGGTACTGGGCGCTTCCGCCCTGCAGCTCGCCGATGCGGTGAAGGCCATGGGTGCGGTGTTGACCCAGATCCCCACACGCGAAAATGCCACCCTGCTGACGATCCTGAATGCCGTTCCCATCCTGGACATGCTTGGCCACGTGGTGGCGGGCTACCTTCTCCTCCAGCAGGCTTCGTTGGCGAAGGAGAAAGCCCGAAAGCTCATGGAGGAGCGGGGGGTGGATCCCAAGGATCAACCGGCCGTTCGGGCGCTGCAGGCGGGAAGCCGCGACGCCGCGTTCTATCAGAACAAAGTCCAGGCCGCGATCCACTTCTCCCACCGGGGTCTGCCCCTGGTGGCGGCCCATGCCGTGGCACTGCTGGGTGGAGAGACCGCCCCCATGGAAGCTGTGTTCTAGCGAGTGGGTCTATACAACCAGCCCCCTGATGATTCAGGGGGCTGGTTGGTGGACCTGATCAGGATCGAACTGACGACCTCTGCATTGCGAACGCAGCGCTCTCCCAGCTGAGCTACAGGCCCACGAAGCTCCAGTCTAGCGGGCTGGCCTGATGCGTCAATGGTGGAGCTTCACACAATGGGCCGCCCGCGAGGGGGCGGCCCATTGCGCAGCTCTAACATTACATGAGGCTCTGCATGATCTCGTCGAGAACAGCGGGGCTGGGCTTCAACACATCCTCACCCAGGGAGGCCAGGGGCTCGTCGACCAGATTCAGCACCTGAGGGAGGGGGGGCTGGGTGGGGTTGATGTAGAGCAGACCGGTGAGGAACTCGCCCTTGGCCATGGACTCGTGGATGGCCTTCATGGCACCGAAGCGGTCGGTGGGGTCATAGCCTTCGTGGATGGCCTTGATGGCGACCTTGGACCCGTCGGGGAAAGTCACGACCTCGGTTTGGCCTGCAGGAATCTCCACATCCTCAACCTCCGAATACTGGACGAAGCCCAGGTCATGGAGGGGGAAATCATGGTCCTTGACGTGCTTGTAGGAGCGCGTGGACGCGTCGTGGTTATTGAACGTGACGCAGGGGCTGATGATGTCCAGCACCACGGTGCCTTCATAGGCAAAGGCGGCCTTGAGGATGGTATTCAGCTGCTTGGGATTGCCGGAGAAACACCGGGCCACGAAACCGCAACCCAGTTCGAGCGCCAGGGTGCAGGGATCGATGGGCGGGAAGTCATTCACGGCCCCGGATTTGAGATGGGCGCCCTTGTCGGCGGTGGCGGAGAACTGGCCCTTGGTGAGGCCGTACACACCGTTGTCTTCGATGATGTAGATCATCGGGATGTTGCGCCGCACGGCGTGCACGAACTGTCCCATGCCGATGGACATGGAATCGCCGTCGCCGGAGACGCCGATGTTGATGAGGTTCCGGTTGGCGAGGGAGGCGCCGGTGGCGATGGAGGGCATGCGGCCATGGACGCTGTTGAAGCCCCAGCCCTGGTTCAGGAAATAGGCGGGTGTCTTGGAGGAGCACCCAATGCCGGAGTATTTGGCGACGCGATAGCCCTCGATGCTGGATTCGAAGGCGGCATTGATGATCTGCGCGGTGATGGAGTCATGGCCGCAGCCGGCGCAAAGGGTGGACTTGGAGCCCACGTAGTCCTGCTTGGAGAACCCGAGGTTGTTGGTGGGAGCGGAAGGCGTGGGAGCGGAAGGGGTGGCGGTGGTCATGACATGCTCCTACTTCTGCTCAAAGGCGGTGATCTGGTCCACGATGCACTTGGCGTCGATGGCGTGGCCGTCGTAGTGCAAGACGCTCTTGAACTTGGTGGCGTATTCCGGGTAGGTCTCGCGGAAGAGGTTGGCCATCTGGCCATCGCGGTTCTGCTCGACCACGTAGATCACCTGCTTTCCCTTCACGAAGGCATCCACTTCGGCCGTGAAGGGCAGGGCCCGCAGGCGCAGGTAGTCGGTCTTCAGGCCAGCCGCGGCCAGCGCGTCCTGGGCTTCGATCATGGCGGGGTCGCTGGAGCCGAAGGCCAGGACCCCTTTGGCCGAACCCAGAGTGCGGAACACGGGCGTGGGCACATGGGTCTTGGCGGTCTCGTACTTCCGCTTCAGGCGGTCCACCACGGCGACATAGTCTTCGGGTTTTTCGGAGTACTGCGCATATTCGTTGTGGCCGGATCCGCGGGTGAAGTAGGACCCTTTGCCACCGGGTGTGCCCGGCAGGGAGCGGTAGCAGATGCCGTCCCCATCCACGTCCTTGTAGCGGCCCCAGTCTTTTGCTTCGGCCAGCTGCTGCTGGTTGAGAACCTTGCCGCGGTCATAGGGCTTGGCAGGGTAGGCGAAGGGCTTCGAGGACCAGTTCTGCATGCCGAGGTCGAGGTCGGTGACGACGAAAATGGGCGTCTGGAACCGCTCGGCGAGGTCGAAGGCGTCGTAGGAGAACTGGAAACACTCCTCCATGGTCCCGGGGTAGAGGTTGATGTGCTGGGTGTCGCCGTGGCTGCACTTGGCGCAAAGTTCCACGTCGGATTGCTGGGTGCGCGTGGGGAGGCCCGTGCTGGGTCCCGTGCGGCCGACGTTGAAGAACACGCCGGGAGCCTCGACGTAGTAGCCCAGGCCGATGAACTCGCTCATCAGGGAGATGCCGGGGCCCGCCGTGGAGGTCATGGAGCGGGCGCCGGCCCAACCGGCGGACAGCACCACACCGGCGGAGGCGAGTTCATCCTCCATCTGCACGATGGCGACCGTGGACTTGCCCGTCTTGGGATCCTTGCGGTATTCCTCCGCGTATTCGATGAAGGTCTCAACCAGGCTGGAGGCAGGCGTGATGGGGTACCAGCCCACCACGGTGACCCCGGCGAAGAGGGCGCCCAGGGCGCAGGCCTCGTTGCCATCCACGATGATGAGGCCCTGGGTCTTGTTGTCCCGCACCACCTTCACCTGATCCTGGTCGGGCAGGTTCTCCATGGCCCAGTCGTAGGCAGCCATGGCCGCGTTCTGATTGAGCTCGATGGCCTTGGCCTTGCCCTTCAGCTGTTTGGCGATGGCCTTCTTGGCCTCCTCCATGTCCACGCCGAGCAGGCGGGAGGCCACGCCCACATAGATCATGTTCTTCACGAGTTTGTGCAGCTTCGGCTCGGGGCAGGAGGCAGTCACGAGCTTCTGGAAGGGCACGGGGATGAAGGACAGATCGTTCCGGAGCTTGTCGAGCTGCAGTGGTTCGTCGTAGATCACCAGCGCACCGGCATCGGCCTTGGCAATGTCCTCCTTGGCGGTCTCAGGATTCATCAGAATCAGCATCTCGTTGCTGGCCTTGCGGGCCACATAGCCCTCGGCGCTGGCGCGGATGGTGAACCAGGTGGGGAGACCCGCGATGTTCGAGGGGAAGAGGTTCTTGCCACTGACGAGGACGCCCATCTGGAAGATGGCGCGCAGAAGGACCGTGTTCGCTGTCTGGGAACCCGAACCGTTGACGGTCGCCACCTGGATGGAAAAATCATTGATTCGGGTTTTCGCCCCTCCGGGCTTCGCAGGGGCAGCAAGACTCGCGGTCATGGGAATCCTTTCTCATCAGGACGCTGGCGTCGAGGAGGGCGGAAAGACGATGAAGAGGGCATAAATACTTGACCCTCCAGGCCGTCTTTCAGTATGGCAGAGGCCGTAGATGGGTTCTATCGAGGGTCCCGGAGAGGGGGGAGCCGCGGGTCTGAAATAAAGCGAAAAAAAGGGGATTGACGACCTCGGCCTCAGCTCTTACTTTTGAGTTCATGAAAGCCAGCGATCTCACCAAACGCCAGCAAGCCGTGCTTAGGTTCATTCGGACCTTCGTGCAAAGCGAAGGACGGAGCCCCACCCTCTCTGAAATCGCCAAGGGCGTGGGGTCCAGCGCGGTGTCCACCATCCACAAGCATGTCCAGCACCTCATGGACAAGGGCTTCCTCGTCCGCAGCCACGGCAAGGGCAATAATTTGGTGGTGGCGTCCGGAACCGAAGACGAGGCTCTGCCTTCGCGATTGGGCCGGAACGAGTCCCGTGATCCCCGCGCTGACGCGACGCCCAACGTGCGCATTTTTCCCTTTTGCGGGGACGTGGCTGCGGGATCGCCCATCCTGCCCGAAAGCCGGGCGCTGCCTATCGAGGTGCCCAACAGCATCCACCGGCAGCGAGACGAGCTGTTTGTGTTGCGGGTGCGGGGCGACTCCATGGTCGATGACGCCATCCTCGATGGGGATCTGGTGGTGCTGCAGCGCAAGGGTGAATACCGGAATGGGGATCGGGTGGTCGCCCTCATCGACCGGGAAGAAGTCACCCTCAAGGAATTCCGACGGGACGTCAAAGGCGTATGGCTGATTCCCCACAATCCCGGCCTCCAGCCCCGCTGCTACCCTCCCCAGAGCATCGACATCCAGGGGGTTCTCGTGGGCGTCATGCGCAGTTGCTGACGGGACTTAATATAGGAACCGCGAAGAAACCAAAAGGGCGCGGAAGAAAATCCGGCTATCCCATTTCGCGCGCCCGGAGGGCGTATTCGCGGGTTTCGCGGTTTCTTCTTTTTCGATGGTCTCAGTGGGGCAGGCAGCTGCGGATAGCCGTTCCCATCGCGGCGGTACCCAGGGTGCCCCCGAGATCGCGGGTCTTCGCGCCTGCTTCCAGTGCCCTGGCCACCGCTGACTCCACCTCCTTGGCCTCCGGTTCCCATCCCAGGTGCCGGAAGAGCAGGGCGGTGCTGAGGAGCATGCCCACAGGGTTGGCCAGTCCCTTCCCTGCAATGTCCGGTGCCGAGCCGTGGACGGGTTCAGCCAGGACCGTGCAGCGGAAGGGCCGGTGGGGGGCCCAGCTGAGGGAAGGTGCCACACCCATGCCGCCGATGAAAGCGGCGCAAAGGTCGCTGATGAGGTCGCCCAGGTAATTGTCGGCGGCGATCACGCCAAAGGCCGTTGGATCCTGCACCAGGGCGCAGAGCAGGGCGTCGGCGTGCATGGCGCGAGCGGCCACCCCGGGGTGTGTCTTCCGCAAATCCTCGAATACCCGCACCCACAGACCGTGCCCATGCTTCAGTACGTTGGCCTTGTGGGCCAGCGTGAGGGATAGATTCCGCACCTCGGCTCGTCGGAAGGCCGCCTCCAGCAGCCGCCGGACGGCCGGCTCCGTGTGGATGGCGAAGTCCACCGCGCGGCCTGGTTCTGTCGAACCCTGCAAACAGTAAGGCCCTTCTGTATTTTCCCGGAAGACTTCTAGGTCGAGGTCGGGCATTTGGGTCTGGGGCGAAGGCTGGCGACAGGGGCGGAAGTTCACGGTCAGTTCCAGGCCTTGGCGGATTCGCAGCAGGATGGCTTCCGCGTGGCGGCCGTCGGGGATTCGGGGATCACCCACGGCGCCGAAAAGGATGGCATCGTACCCGTCTCGTAGTTCATCGAAGGCGACATTGGAGATGGTTTCCCCGGTGGCGAGGTAGTGCTCAGCCCCATACGGGAATGGACTGGCCTCAAGGCTTCGGCCCCGGGATCTTGCCCATTCCAGGCAGGGAAGGGCTTCGGCCATGACCTCACCGCCGACACCGTCGCCAGGGATGAGGGCGATGCGAATCGGTTTGTCCAAACTCTTCCTCCACATCGACCAGCCGATGGTGCCACACTCCATCCTCTTTCCGGAGGGTGGCATGGAACGGAAATGGAGGGTTGGGATGGGGATCTTTGCGATGCTGGGATTGGCTTCGGCGGCGGTGGTGAAGGAAGGCGTCAAGGCACCGGCCTTCGAGGCACAGGACCAGCACGGTGCCCTGGTTCGTCTGGCTGATTTCCAGGGGAAATCAGCGGTGGTGCTCTACTTCTACCCCAAGGACGACACGCCCGGGTGCACCGCCCAGGCCTGCAGCCTGCGGGATGGCTTCTCGGCGATTCAGGGGGCCGGTGCGGTGATCCTTGGCGTGAGCGCAGATAACAGCCAGAGCCACAAGGCCTTCGCGGAGAAGTTCCACCTCCCCTTCAGCATCCTGGCGGATCCGGACAAACGGATCATCGAAGCCTACGGCGTGAAGATGCCCCTCCTCGGGTTCGCGAAGCGGGTCACATTTCTTATCGACCGGCAAGGAGTCGTTCGCAAGGTCATCACCGATACCCGTACCAAGGATCACGACCGGCAGGTGCTCGCCTTGCTGAAGGGAATGTCCTAGGAAATCGGGCATTTGCATTGAGGCCGGGGCGGTTTCCAAGTTAGACTTCGTTGATTCATACGAGGTTTTGGAATGGTGTTCTTCAACCACGCCACCCGGCAGATGACGGCGAAAATCGTCTACTACGGGCCCGGTCTGTGCGGAAAGACCACCAACCTCAACACCATCTATGGCAAAACGAGCCAGAAAGCCCGGGGCGAGATGGTGTTGAGGTTGGTGGTCTTTCCGCACAGACCGGGCCCGTAGTAGACGATTTTCGCCGTCATCTGCCGGGTGGCGTGGTTGAAGAACACCATTCCAAAACCTCGTAT
>JANXYT010000023.1 GCA_025355915.1 Holophagaceae bacterium | reverse complement strand
GACTCGGGCCTCCGGCCCTCGCCCTGCGGGCGGCAATGCCCCTGCGGGGCATTCCGTCCAATCCTCCCTTCGCTTTTGCGATGGTCGGATCGTGACTCGGGCCTCCGGCCCTCGCCCTGCGGGCGGCAATGCCCCTTCGGGGCATTCCGTCCAATCCTCCCTTCGCTCTGCTACGGTCGGATTGTGATCGACCTGCACTGCCACACCCTCCATTCCGATGGCACGGACACGCCTGAAGCGTTGGCTCTGCTCGGAGAGGCATCCGGCCTAACGGCCCTCTGCCTCACGGACCACGACACCCTGGGCGGCATCCCGGCCTTTCTGGCCATGCAGCCCAGGGTGAAGGCCCGGCTGCTCGTGGGCATCGAGCTCAGCTGCCAATTCCTGGGGCGTTCCCTCCATGTGCTGGGGCTCCTCGTGGATCCCGCCGACATCCAGTTCCAGGCCCGCCTCGTGGAGCTCCGCGGGCGCCGCGACGCCAGGAACCGCGGCATGATCGCGCGCCTGGGCGAGCTCGGCTACCCGATCACCTACGAGGATGTCCAGGCCCACTCGGAGACTCCGCTGCTCTCTCGGGTCCATTTCGCCCAGGCGCTCGCCTCCCGAGGTTTTGTGCGCAGGGCGCCCGAGGCCTTCGAGCACCTCATTGGCGACGACTGCCCCGGTTTCGTGCCCCGGGAGGAACTGAGTCCCACCGAGGCTGCCCACTGGATCCGAGAAGCCGGCGGCGTGCCGGTCATCGCCCATCCTGGCCGCTTCGGTGGCCCCGGGTTCCGCTGGGACGAGGCCATGGCCGATCTCCAGAAGCTGGGCCTGGAGGGCCTCGAAGGCTACTACGGGGAGTACCGGGCCGCTGAACAGAGATATTTTCTGGCCTTGGCCGGACGGCTCGGCATGATCGTGACCGGAGGCAGCGACTACCATGGCGCCCACAAGCCCGGTCTTCGACTGGGCCATGGGCGCGGTGGCCTCCAGGTGCCCGATGAGCTGCTGGATCGTCTGGAAACCCAGCAAAGGCTTGGCGCTTATCACTAAGAACCGATAGGCTGGGAACTTCGAGGCATTTATGTCCAACCGGATCCTCCTGGTGGAGGACGACCCCATCAATGTGAAATTCATCCAGACCGTGCTCGTCAAAAAAGGCGGATACGAGGTTCTGGTTTCCGAGGAAGTGGACGAGATCCTTCGACTCGCCCAGGAGGCCGACTTGGCCGCCATCATCATGGATGTCAGCCTTTCCCGGTCGAGTTATGAAGGGCAGAAGGTGGACGGCATCTTCATCACCCGGCTGCTGAAGAAGGATGAGATCACCCGCCACATTCCCGTACTCCTGGCCACGGCCCACGCCATGTTCGGCGATCGCGAGAAGTACCTGGAACTCACCGGCGCTGAAGGCTACATCGCCAAGCCGATCCATGATCCGGCCACCCTGATCGAGGCGGTGAAAGCCGTCATCAGGGCCTGACCATGGCCATGAAATCCGCACCCTTGGCGTCCTTCCGGCTGCTGATCGAGTACGACGGCAGCCGCTTCCAGGGTTGGCAGAAACAGGGCGCCAAGCAATCCCGCGAAGGCGTCCGGACCGTGGCGGGCAGCATCGAACACGTCCTCCTCGAGGCGGGCCTTCACTTGGTGAACCTGGGGGGCGCCGGCCGCACCGATGCCGGCGTCCACGCCCTTGGCCAGGTCGCCCATCTGCATCTGGAAGCCAAGGGAGCACCCCGTCCCGGTGAGCTGAGGCGGATTCTCGACAGCGCCCTGCCCCAGGACATCGCCCTCCGGGATATCCGCAACTGCCCACCCCGCTTCCACGCTCGCCACGATGCCGTGGACCGCACCTACCTCTACCAGATCAGCCATCGCCGCAGCGCCTTCGGCAAGCCCTGGATCTGGTGGGTGAAGCGTGGCCTGGATCCGGATCGCCTGGCCCTCGCCTGGATGGCTTTCGAGGGGAAGCAGGATGTCTCCGCCTTCGCCGATCTCGACACGGAGGAGGATGGCCGCACTCATATCATCCGCTGCGAAGTGTCCGAGGCAGGGCCCCTCAGCCTGTTGCGGGTTCGCGCCACCCACTTCTACCGCCGCCTGGTGCGCCGCATGGTGGGTGCCGCCGTGGCCTGCGCCCTGGGGGATGAGGAACCCCGACGCGTGATCGAGGACCTCCGGAATCCCACCGAGGCCGCGAATCTCTACTGGGGCGCGAAGGCGGCCCCCGCCTCGGGCCTGTTCCTCGAATCCGTCCGCTACCCCGGGGACCCGGAGCCTGGGCCACCCAAGCCCACCCTCGCCATCCACTGACCGGAGTTCCTGATGCTCACCCGCGATGAAGCCTGGCAGCTGCTTTGCGATTGGACGCCCTCCACGAAGCTGCGGATCCATGCCAGCGCGGTGGAGCTGGTCATGCGGGATCTGGCCACGGGTCTGGGAGAAGACGTGGAGCGCTTTGGCCTGGCAGGCCTGCTCCACGATGCCGACTATGACTCCTGGCCCGAAGAACATCCCAAGCGCATCGTTGGTTGGCTGGAGGAACGGGGAGAAGCCGACCTGGCTCACGCCATCAGCGCCCACTACACGCGCTGGAAGGTCTCCTACGACAGCCTGCTGGACAAGGCACTGCTGGCCTCCGACGAAATCACGGGGTTCGTCATGGCCTGCGCCCTGGTGCGCCCCAACCGTACCGAAGGGCTGGAACCCAAGAGCGTGAAGAAGAAGCTGAA
>JANXYT010000003.1 GCA_025355915.1 Holophagaceae bacterium | reverse complement strand
GATGGCGTCCGAGGCTTCCAGGGTCGTCCAGTGGGCGTCGACCTCTTCCACGGGGATCAGGTGGGCCTGGGTGCCGGGGACGGATTCGGCCCCGGCCTTGACTTGCTCGGCCACCACCTTGGTGTGCCCGAAGCCGCTGTGGAACACGACGGAAATCTGGGTCATGGTCATTCCTCCATTCGGGCTGTTGCATTCGATTGGCCCGTGGTGCAAACTTTAGGTGCTTACGATCGAAAATAAAGTAGGTACTAATTTGGAAGGTAGGCACCCAATGGTTCGCAAAGCATGTTCCCTCGCTCCCAACGTCCTCAGCGCCCAGTGTCCCACTCGCCAGGCCCTGGATCTCATCGCGGACAAATGGACCACCCTGCTGATCTACCTGCTGGCGCGGGGGAAGCAGCGCTACGGCGACCTCCACCGGCAGGTGGGCGGCATCAGCCAGAAGATGCTCACCCAGACCCTGCGCAAGCTGGAGCGGGATGGCCTGGTCACGCGCCACGTCTACCCCGAGGTGCCCCCGCGCACCGAGTACGAGCTGACGAAACTGGGCCACACCCTCATCGAACCCATGAGTGCCCTCTGCGAATGGGCGGGCACCCACCTGGGGGAACTGGAACAGGCCCGCAAGCGCTACGACCACCTGCAGAAAAAGGCCACCCTCAGCGCCTGATGCTGTCCGGGGGGACCGTCTCGCTCTGCTCGCGATGTCCCCCCGGGCCCCCGCGCTTCGGCCGGGCAAAGCCCGTCCTCAGCGCCTGACCCGATCCAGATCTTCCGGCGTGTCCAGGTCCAAATCGCCCTCGGGGAAGGCCAAGGCGGCGGTGTTTTCGCGGAGGAGCATCGCCTTGGCGCCGCGATCGCCCTGGAGTGCCAGCAGAGCCGGAAAGAGGCGCCGGGGGAACACCGCTGGAATCCCCAGGGTGCCTGCGTAGGCGCAGGCGGCAGGCCGCGTCGGATCCGCGGCGCCCAGTGCCAGGAGCCTTCGGAGCAGGGCCGCGTCCACCGCCGTCTGATCCACGGTCAGGATGAGCGCGGCTTGCGTTTCCAGCGGCAGGGCACCGATCCCAACCCGGAGGGAACTGGCCATGCCCTCGGCAGCTTCGGGGTTGAAGACGGTCTCGACCTCCAGATCCCCGAGACCGGGATCCCAGGCTCCGATCACGGCGATCACCGGGGCACAGCCCGCCGCCAACGCCGCCCCAGCCGTGCGGTGGAGAAGCGTTTCCCCACCCACGCACAGCAGGGCTTTGGGGCCACCCATGCGGCGCCCCGAGCCCGCAGCCAGGATCACCGCGGCGGTCATGGCTGCGGAGCCGCCGCGTCAACGGCCCCGAGCGACCGCCCGCTCCGGCCGTGGAGGAAGGCCTGGATCTCCGCGAGAATGGACAGGGCGATGGCCTCGGGATCGACCGCGCCGAGGTCGAGGCCCACGGGCGTATGGAGTCGGTGGTTGGGGCGCAGTCCTTCGGCAGCCAGTTCGGCCAGGAGCTTGGCGCCCCGGGCCCGGCTGCCCATGAGGCCCAGATACCCCGCGGATGAGGGCAACAGCAGGCGCAGGGATTCGAGATCCTTGGCGTAGTGATGGGTCATCAGGACCACCGCGCTGCGGTGATCCAGGGGAAGCCCCGTAAGCACCTGAACAGGGTGTCCAGCACGAACGGCATCCGCCTCGGGGAACCGCTCGGGCCGCGCGAAGGCCGGGCGGTGGTCCAGCACGCCCACAAACCAGCCCAGGTCCTTGGCCATGCGGACCAGGGGGCGGCTGTCGTCACTGGCCCCGAGGATCCAGAGGGCCGTGGGTGGGAGGAAGGTTTCGGTGAAGCCAGGCGCTGACGCGCCTGGCTGAGGGGGAAGGCTCCGCCTTCCCAACTGATCCAGGGAAAGAGCGGTGTGCAGGGTGAGCGTTGTCCTTGAGGCCCAGGCCTGTTCGAGCCAGGTCATCCATTCGGGAAAGCCATGGAGCGGCTCCACCAGGATGTCGAGGAGGCCTTCGCAGCCGCTGCCGCTGCCCCAGACGAGGTCGGCGTCGCCGCGCAGGTCGTACTGCATCAGGCGCGGCCGGTTCTCGGCCAGCGTCTCCAGCGCACGCGCGTAAACGTCACCCTCCAGGCAGCCACCGCTGAGGGAGCCCCGGAGCGCCCCTTCGCGGTCCAGCAGCAGGCGCGCTCCGGGGCGGCGGTAGCTGGCGCCTTCCACGCCCACTAGCGTCGCCAAGGCCAGGGGACCCGGGTGCTCGCGGACGAGGTGGAGGATGTCCTGGAGTTCTTTCACGTGAAGCTGTCGGCGTTCAGCGGGAGCCGCCGGACGCGCTTGCCGGTGGCGGCGAAAACGGCGTTCAGCACGGCGGGGATGGCGAGGGGAACCGGTGGTTCGCCCATGCCAGACGGTGGCTCGCCGCTGGGCATGACATGGGTCTCAATGGCGGGCATGTCGCCCAGGCGGAGCAGGGGGAAGTCCTGGAAGCCCGTTTGCACCGTGCGACCCTTCTCCCAGGTGATCTGGGTGAACAGGGCCGAAAGGCCGAAGGCGATGCCGCCCTCCACCTGGGCTTCGAGACCGGCGGGATTCACGACGAGACCGCAGTCCACGGCGCAGGTGACCTTGTGGATGCGGAGCTGGCCCTTCTCCACCGACACCTCAGCCACCTCGGCGGCGTAGGTGCGGCCGTCGTAGGCGTGGCAGGCAAGGCCAAGGCCCCGGCCCGCGGGCAGCTTGCGGCCCCAACCCGCCTTCTCGGCGGCGAGCTGGAGTACTTTCTTGAGGCGACGGATGTCCGCCTCGTCCCGGCCGAACTTGACGACGCCCTGGTTGCCCAGGAGATCGAGCCGAAGTTGGAGGGGATCCTTGCCGGTGGTGTGGGCCAATTCGTCGAGGAAGCATTCCCGGGCGAAGACATTGGGCACGATCTCGATGCCGCGCCACCAGCCCAGCGGCGTGGGGGCTTCGACTTCGGCGAAATCCACCGTGATGGCCGGGATCGCGTAGGGAATGTCCAGCGCGCCGTTGGCCTCCGCAGAAGCCTGAGACGGAGATTTCTGGCCACCCAGCCAGGAGCGGAGAATGGACGGACCCGCGATGCGGTGCGCCCAGGCCGAAATGGCACCAGACTTGTCCAGCCCGGCCCGCATGCGATGCAAGGTGGCGGGGTGGAAGAGGTCGTGGCGGAAGTCGTCCTCGCGGTCCCAGACCATCTGCACGGGACCGCCGCCCACGGCCTGGGCCACCTGGGCGGCTTCGGTGCTGAAGTCGGTGCCGAGGCGACGTCCGAATCCCCCGCCGATAAGGGCTACGTTCACCTTCATCTGCTCAGGCTTGAGGCCGAGGGCCGAAGCGGCCGTGGCCTGGGCCTTGTTCGGGGACTGGCTGCCGGTCCACATCTCGGCGCCCTCTGCCTGGATATGCACGGTAGCGTTCATGGGTTCGACGGTGGCGTGGGCCTGGTAGGGAAAGCTGTACTCGGCCTCGATCAGGCGGGCGGCTGCGGCCAGTGCCTTTTCCACATCTCCCTGCTTGCGGGCTTCGTCGGCGGGTCCCGTGAGGGCGGCGCGCATCTTCGCCTCCAGAGCGACGGAGTTGAACGCCTTCGCCGCGCCTTCCTCCCAGGTGGTGGCAGCGGCCAGCGCCTCGCGGCCCTTGAAGGCGG
>JANXYT010000487.1 GCA_025355915.1 Holophagaceae bacterium | reverse complement strand
GATTTCATCGAGGACAAGACCGTGGTCTCCCCCGTGGAGCAGGTCGTGCAGCAGCGCCTCAAGGAGACCGTCCGCAACGTGCTCAACACCCTCAGCGAGCGCGAAGAGCGCGTCCTCCGCATGCGCTTCGGCGTGGGCGACGACGGCTCCGAGCACACGCTGGAGGAAGTGGGCAGCGAGTTCGCCGTCACCCGCGAGCGCATCCGCCAGATCGAGTCCAAGGCCCTGCGCAAGATCAGGCACCCTCGCTACTCCAAGACCTTGAAGGCATTTCTGGGCTGAATTCAGTCCCTCTTTCGCGAAAAAGCCCCGCATCCGCGGGGCTTTTTCGGTCATTCTGAACCCATCGTTTTGGAGCCACTGACCGTGCTTTCCAAGGATCAGACCCTGGGCAAATACCAGATCCTGGACCGCCTCGGCTCCGGCGGTTTCGGGGCCGTGTACCTGGCCATGGACACGTGGGTGAACCGCAAGGTGGCCCTGAAGGTGCCGCACCAGCAACAGGACGAAATCGTGGATCTGTTGAAGGAACCGCGCATCATGGCGGGCCTGAAGCATCCGAACATCGTCGAGCTCATCACGGTCGAGCGGAAGAACGGCATCTTCTTCATGGTGCTCGAATATATTGAGGGTGAAGGCCTCGACCGATTCATCCGCCGCGAGCGGACCATTCCGCCCACGCGGGCCCTCGAGATCGGTCTGGATGTCTGCAGCGCCATCGCCTTCGCCCACGGTCACCAGATCCTCCATCGCGATCTACGCCCGGCCAACATCCTGGTGAATCGCGACGGCGTAGCCAAGGTCACGGACTTCGGCACCTCCCGCGTGCTGGAGATGCAGCATGTGCCTTACGCACCCACGCGGATCGGCTCCCCACCCTACATGGCGCCCGAGCATTTCCGTGGCCGGGCCGTGTTCCAGTCCGACCTGTGGTCCCTGGGGATCACCCTCTATGAGATGCTCACCGGCACCGTGCCCTTTTACGATGCGGATCCGCTGAAGATCGCCCAAGCCTTTACCAGCCAGCAAATTTTGGCGCCGCATCTCCGGAATCCCATCGTGCCCAAGGCCTTCTCGGAGGTGGTGATGAAGGCCCTGGCGGTGAACCTGGGTGAGCGGTACCTTTCGGCCCAGGCCCTCCTGGAGGCGCTCCGCCGTTTGAAGGAGAGTGTCGCCCGGGAGACCCGTCCCCTCGGAACGGCCGTGCTCTCCACGTCAGCCACCGGTCCCCACCCTACCCTTCGTTCCGCCACCCAATCTCGGCTCTGCCGCTTCTGCTACCGGCAACTGCCCCGGATGGCCATGGTTTGCCCGAACTGCGGCGAAAAAAACTGATGATTTGGCAACCCACTAAGGACGAGGTTCAGCGGCTCTGGGGCCGGCGGTGGCTCCGCAGGGTGTCCTATACCCTCGTGGCGGGTGCCACGGTGCTGACGGTGGGGCCCTGGCTGACCACCCGGCCCGTGGTCCTTCGCTGGGCCGTGGGCCGGCTCGATGCGCTGGTCCGGGACGAGACGGGGCTACCGCTCGCCATTGGCCAGATCGATCTCCATCCCCTGTTGGGGTCCGTGACGCTCCATGACATCCGGCTGGGCGGCGACCTTCTGACCGTCAAGCGCGCCGAGATCCAGTTCGATCTCTGGTCCTTCCGGACGTCGACGTACCACCTTTATTCCGTGCGGCTGGAGCATCCCCACCTGCGGCTGACCGAGGCTGGGCTCGCCTCCCTCCGGCTCAAACAGCGTCCCCCGCGGAAAGAGCCCCTGCCCCAGGTCCGTCTTGACCTCTTCAGCCTCACCAGCGGAGAGGTTGAGCTGCCTGAACCCTTGCGCGGCATCCCGGCCCTGCGCTACCAGTTCGATGTGAAGGCCACGGGGCTCGGGCCCAACCATGTGCGGATGGATCTGGCCGGAGCTCAGCTGGCTGTGAAAGGCCCCGGAGGCTGGGAAAAGGGCCGCCTGGATCTGAACGGGGAAGTCTCAGAAACCGGCGTGACCGCATTGGTCGTCAACGAAGCCTACCTTCGTCTCGGAGAGAGCCAAGTCCGACTCAAGGGCCGCTTCGACACAGGAACACTTAAAACATCGGATCGGGTGGAGGCCAACCTCTCAGGGATTCTGGACCTTGCCCAGGTGACCCGCTGGGCCGGGACCAAACCTCCCCCCTTGACGGGAAGGCTGGACATCGGGGGAACCCTTCGGGGTTCCGTGAAGCAGCCGATCTGGACCCTAATCGCCGACGGCCAGCATCTGCGGCCGAACCAGAGGACCTTCCTCCCCGGCAACCTTGAAGTGAAGGGCGGCGGAGGGCTGGACCACGCCCGTCTGGATCATCTACGGTGGACCTCTCCGCAGGGGGAATTGAACGCCCAGGGAAGCTGGTCGCAGCAGGTGCCGGTCCAGGCCACCGTCCAGGGGAAGAACCTCGATCTGGACGTGCTCGGTCGCATCCTGCGCCTTCCGGAGTTCCATGGCGTGAAGGGGACGGCTCAGGCCCAGGTCCGCGGGCCCAGGATCGGTGCTCCGCCCACCCGCCTGGACCGCTGGCAGGCCTCCCTTAAAGTCTCCCTTTCCCAGCATGGGCTCGATGCGGGCGGACTAGACGCCACCCTCGACCGGGGGCGGGTCAGCCTGGATCGTCTGAACCTGGATTTCGAAGCCCTGAAGCTCGACGTATCCGGCCAGGCCACCTTGGGGGCCCGGAGCCTGATCCAGCTGGAGGGCGAGGGTCATGCCCAGATCGGCGCGGACCAGGTGGCCCACGCGATGAGTGCCTGGAAGGTGGCGGACCTGGATATGGAGGGCCAGACCCTGGCCCAAGCCACGATCCGTTGGAGCCGCGCGGGCGGGCTTGAAGTGAATGGGTCCAGTGAAATCAAGCAACCACGCTGGCACGGAGCCCATGCCGACAGCCTCCAGGCTAAGGTGGAGATCCGTGGGTCCGATCTGTGGGTCAAGGACATCGATCTCCGCAAAGATGACGGCCGCGGCGGGGGAGACCTCTGGCTCACCTGGGCCCACACCGCGCCAGGGCAGGGCCAGATGGACATGTGCTTCACCGCCGCTGGGCTCCCCGTGGCCGAGGGGCTGAGGGCCGCTGACCTCAAGGACAGCGAGGGGAAGGAGTATCCCGTCACCGGGACGGCCAGTGGCTGGGTCCGGCTCCAGGGGCCATTCAATCACATCACCATGAACGGAGCGGCCCAAGTTGAATCAGGTGATGTTTACGGAATCAAAATTCCAGCGGCTTCTTGGGATTTTTGGATGGATTTAGAATCCCTCCGGATGAAGCTGTCCGAGGTGCGGATTGCGGGGGGCCCTGCCCAGTTGGGCCGGGGGGATGGCCCACCGGAGGGCACCCTGGCACTTTCCGGCCAGGCCGACATGGATTTCCAGCGATGGACCTGGTGGGTGGACCTCGGCGGACGCCTGGATTCCCAGCTGCTGGCCCTCCCAGGGCCACAGATCCAGGCCCAGGTGGAGGCCCGCCTCCTCGGCCCCATCACCAGTCCCCTTGGCGACTTCGAGTTGCCGGAAGGACGAATGCATTTGAAACGGGGCCGGATCTTCTTCAGCGACCAGAGCGTGGAAGGCCTCGAAGCCCAGGTCAGCCTCGACCGGGGACGATTGGAGGCCCACCTCAGCTTCGAGGGCATGGCCCGGCCCCTGCTTGATCTCCGGGCCCGCCAGGACGGCCCTGACCTCACCGGCGACCTCAGCCTGGTCATTTCACCCGATAGCGTTCACACCGAGGCCTTGGCCCGGAGTCTGACCGGGGACTTGCTCAAGGATCTCAGCCTGGCGGCGACCGCCCAGGGGCGTTGGAAGGCTGGCCGCGACCTGGTCTGGAACGGATCCCTCGACCAGTTGGCGGCTCAGTTCGGCGCCTTCGAACTGCACCAGAGCCGTCCTTCGGCCCTGCGGGGGAATGCCCTCGGCGCGGAGGTGGACATCTCCCTGGCGGGTGGCGGGCTTGGGCCTACCCTTCCAGCCGAATCACAGGCCGCCCTGGTGCGACTGTCGGGCACGGTTCCCTTCCTGAAATCTGCCCCCATGGCCATCCAGGCCCGAGGCTCGGCCGACCTCGCGCACCTGAAATCCATCCTGGACCGGGTACTGGAGGTGGATGAGTACAGTCTGCTTTCCGACCTGCACGTACTGGGCGTCAGCCGCTTCGACGTTCTGGCGCACGGCACCTACGCCGACCCTCTGCTGGACGGAACCCTGTCCCTGGACAAAGGCCAGGCGTACCTTCGCGGATACCAGGGGGTGGAAGATCTTTACGCCGAGGTGGTGCTGAAGGACCGGACCCTGGCCATCTCCGAAGAAAACCCCATGCGCGGCACCCTGGCCCACGGCGAGCTCAAGACGAGCGGGGCGGTGGCCTGGCGGCTTGGGGGCCTGGATTCCTACGCCTTCAAGGCCTCCCTCGCCAACTTCCAGCTGCGGGACGTACCCGACGGCCTGGACCTCCAGGGTTCCCTGCAGGCCACCCTCGAGGGCACTGAGGAGAGTGGCTTGCTCAAGGGGAGGCTGCGGGCGGACCGCCTGAGCTACCTCACCGAAGTGAAGCTGATGGACCAGCTCCTGCGGAGCACCCTCAGCGATAGCGGCGGCCTCACCGGGTTGGACCTGGATGATCCGCTGGAGCGGATCCGCCTCGACCTGGATCTCGATCTCCGCCGTCCCTGGAGCTTCGAATCCAATTTGATGAAGCTTGAGGGCCGCACGGAGGGGCCCTTCCAGATCCTCGGCACCCTCGGCCACCCCGTGCCCAAAGGCACGCTGCTCTTCCAGCCCGGCGGCCGCATCACCAACATCTTCCCCGCAGGCGACATGGTCGTGGACCGAGGCTCCCTCAAGTTCTCCGAAGCCAGCCCCCTCGATCCCTTGATCAACCTCCAGGGCAGTGTCAGCTCCATCCCGGGCTACACCGTGACGCTCGATATCCGCGGCACGCTCAGCAACCTGACCATCGTGCCGAGTTCCACCCCCAGCCTGCGCCAGGACGAAATCGTGTCCATCCTCATCAATCCCGGCAACGTGGCCAATGTGGGCACCGCCGGTGCTTCGTCGGGCTCCACTCAGGGCGCCATCACCTCGGGCCTGGCCAGTGCCGGCTCGGGCCTCGTCTCCACCCTCGCCCTCGCCAACTTCCAGGAACAGCTGCGGCGGACCCTGGGGCTGGACCGGGTCAATGTCGCCGTGCGCACCACGAGCACGGGCACCACCGAGCGAGAATTCACCCTGGGCAAGAGCATCAACCTGCTGGGGCAGCGCAGCGCCTGGGTCATCTCCCACAAGAAGAGTGGGGAGTTGAGCATCAGTTCGCTGCAGTTTGAATGGCGCTTCGGCGACTTTATCTTCCAGTTGGGCGGCAGCAAGGCCGGCAGCTCCGGCCTGAGCCCTTCAGGAGAGATCCGGCATACATGGAGCCCCAAATAGGCTGTGGGCTGTAGGCTGTGGGATGGAGTCAGGGATGGTCACAGTAAAATGCTTCGCCCGTTACCGCGCCCTGTTGGGGTTCAGCGACCTGGAATTGCCCGCGGCACCCACCCTGGGGGACCTGTTGGCGGATCCGCGTTTGGCGAACCTGCCCAAGGACGCCCTGCTGGCCGTGAACCAGAGCTTCGCCGACCGCGCCACCCCCCTCGCAGAGGGTGACGAAGTCGCCCTCATGCCTCCGGTTTCAGGCGGCTGATCAGCCCTCGCTCCGGATCTCGAGCACTTCACCGCCGCTGAGGCGCAGCAGTTCCTGGAAGGCCGGTTCGCGGCGGAGGCGGTCCTGCGGCCGGTCGGATGTCGCGAGGTTCCCCTCGTCGTCGAAGCGGATGTCCACCACCTCCAGGCCAGGCAAGGCAGAAGCCAGGGCGGCGAGCAGGTGAGGACTCGCCTTCTCCCGCTCAAAATCCTGAAGGGTCTGTCGGACGTTGCCCGGGAATCGGAAGCGGAGCACGGGCGGTTCCCAACGCAGGTCTGAAGCCATCTGCGGTGCGGTGGCCAGGGCACGAAGGCCGGGTACCCGGCGCAGCGCCTCGCTGCAGGCCGCCCTAAGCTGATCGGATGCGCCCTGAACCGATCGAACCGCAGGCGGAGCCGGCGCAGATTGGGCCGGTGACTGCGGAGCGGGGGCCGGCCGACGAGGCCCCTCAGGCGCCGGCGCGACCTGGGGGGCCTTGGGAGGGACCGGCGGTGAGCCTACCGAAGCGCCTGAAGGCCGCATGGGAACGGCAGCGGTGGCGGTCCCGGACACGAGGGCATCCAGGGGGGCCAGATGGGGCAGTTGCGCGGCGGTGATCAGGGCCAGTTCCACCACCACCCGGGGCAGGCTGCTATCGCGCAAGTCGCGCTCACGGCTCAGCAGCAGGTTCAACATCCGAGCCCAGCGCAGCAATTCGTGCGGGCCGCGGGCGGCCCGCGCCTCCTGCTCCAGGCGGTCGCGAAAGGCGAGGACCAGCTCCCGCCAGAAGGTGGCCCAGTCGGCTCCCTGTTCATTCAGCTCGCGGCAAGCCTCCACCAAGGCGGCGGTATCGCCGATGGCCAAGGCCGACATGACGCCCTGCACCAGGTGGGCGCTGACGATACCCAACTGCTCGCGAACCGCCTCCTGCTGCACCTTCCCGTCCCCGGCGGAGATGACGCGATCCAGGATGGTCAGTGCGTCACGCATGGAACCCTGGCCGGCCTCGGCCACCAACCGCAGACTGCCGTCTTCGACCTCCACGCCCTCCTGCTCGCAGACGTGCTTCAGCCGTCCTTCGATGAGGCCCACCGGGATCAGGCGGAAGGGAAAGATCTGGACGCGGCTCTTGATGGTGTCGGGTACATCCTGCAGTTCGGTGGTGGCCAGCACGAAGATCGCGTGAGGCGGCGGCTCCTCGAGGACCTTCAGCAAGGCATTGAAGGCCTCGGTGCTGAGCATGTGCACTTCGTCGATGATGTAGATCCGGTAGCGGCAGAAGGCGGGGCGGGTCTGCACCTGCTCGCGTAGGGCCCGGGCATCGGCCACGGAGGCCCGGCTGGCGGCGTCGATTTCGACGATATCCAGGCTGGTGTCCGGCTGCTCGGCGGCGCGGCAGGGGTCGCAGACGCCGCAGGGCGTGGCCGTGGGGCCCTCGATGCAGTTCAAGGCCCGGGCCAGGATGCGCGCCGTGCTGGTCTTGCCCGTGCCACGGACGCCCGCGAACAGGTAGGCCTGGTGAATGCGTCCGCTCTCCTTGGCCCGCTTCAGGGCGTTGGCCAGCGCCTTCACGCTCCCCTCCTGGCCCACGAGGTCGGAGAGAAGGCGGGGACGGTACTTGAGGGCGAGGGTGGTCATGGGAAATCCAGTCTCCCATAAGATCGATCGACATGCCCCATAAGCAGGGAGGAGGCTCCAATGGCCGGCCATTCACGCTAATCTTCGGTACTCCCGAAGGACATCCGATGCGCCACGCATCCCGGAACGAGCACGACGCGTGCGGGGTTGGCTTCATCGCCAGCCGGACGGGTAAAGCCTGCCATCAGATTCTCGCGGATGCCCTTCATGCCCCGGTGCTCGACGCATCTCAGGGCATGAAGGGCATCCGCGAGAATCTGATGGCAGGCTTTACCCGTCCGGCTGGCGATGAAGCCAACCCCGCACGCGTCGTGCTCGTTCCGGGATGCGTGGCGCATCGGATGTCCTT
>JANXYT010000447.1 GCA_025355915.1 Holophagaceae bacterium | reverse complement strand
TCCAGCACCGCCGCCAGCAGCTTGCGGAACTGGAATTCCTCCAGCCGCAGCAGGTCGGTCTCGGCGCTGAGCAGGCGCTGCTCGAAGGCCAGCAGCTTCTCGGTGGTGAAGCGCTCGGCGTTGGCCAGGGTCTGCTTGCGGAGGAAGTGCGGAGGCACCGCGCCAAGGTTGGTGCGAGTGACCTCGAAGTAGTACCCGAACACCCGGTTGTACTTGATCTTCAGGCTCTGGATGCCGCTGCCCCGGCGCTCGTCTTCTTCCAGTTCCAGCATCACCTGCTTGGCGTCGCGGGCCAGACGGCGCACGGCGTCCAGCTCCGCGTCCACGCCCTCGCGGATGACGCCGCCCTTCTCCAGATCCAAGGGCGGAGCTTCAGCAAGAGCGCGCTGAAGCTCCGCGAGCAGAGATGTACAGAGTGGCGTATCGACCGGCCATAGCTCCAATTCCGCCACCTCGGGAGCCCAGCCTTCATCCTGGAGGCGGGCGGGCAGCTTCTGGAGCACCACCAGGCCTTCGCGCAGCTGGGCCAGTTCCGGCGGCGTGGCGAGCCCCAGGGCCACGCGGCCCAGCAGCCGGTCCAGGTCAGGAACCTGGGCCAGCAGCGTCTGGATGGGGGTGCGGCGTCGGTCCTCGGTCAACCAAGCCACCTGGGACCAGCGGCGCTCCAGGGCCGCGCGACCCCGGAGCGGTTGTTCCAGCCAGGCCTTCAGCAACCGCGAACCCAGGCGGGTGCGGCACTGGTCCAGCAACGCGAAGAGCGTGCCGGCGCGGCCACCATCGAGGCCATTGGTGAAGACTTCCAGGTGCCGGGCGCTGGTGGCGTCCAGCAGCGGGCCCGCGGCCCCCAGGTCCAGGGCTACTCCTTGGATGTGGGCGGGACGGCCCTTCTGCGTGGCCTCCACCTGATCGAGCAGGGCCGCCAGGGCGCCGAGGGCCGCCGGGTAGGGATCCAGGCCCACGCCTTCCAGGTGCTGCCAGCCGAAGAAGGCCAGCACCTGCTGCTTCGCCCGAGAGGCTTCGAAGCGCCAGGCGGGCAGCCGGGTGCGGGCGGCCTCCAGATCAGGGATATCCTCGGCGCCCTCGGCCAGGATCAGCTCCTGGGGGCTTAAGCGCTCCAGGGTGGCGAGCAGGGCCTCGCGACCCTCGCCGGGCAGCACCCGCAGGGCGCCCGAGGCCAGTTGCAGCAGGGCCAGGCCCCAGGTCGTGCCTGACCGGTGCAGGGCGCAGAGCCAGCGGGCATCGTCGTCCAGCCAGGTGCCCGGCGTGATGATGCGCCGAATGGCCCGGGGCAGCAGGCCCTTCACATCCTCGGCCTTGGCCGTGGGCTCGGCGATGGCCGCGGAGAAGCCCGCCGCCAGCAGCTTGGGGAGGTAGGATTCCAGCGCGAAGTGGGGCACGCCGCACATGGGCGTCTCGGATTCGGACCCCTTCCCGCGCAGGGTGAGCGCGATCTCCAGCACCGGCGCCGCGCGAATGGCATCCTCGCCCAGGATCTCGTAGAAGTCGCCCATGCGCGTGAGCAGCACAGCGTCGCCCGCCTCGCGCTTGAGGCCGGCGATCTGCTGCAGCATCGGCGTGGACATGGGGGACAGGCCCAAAGGAAGGTGGAAGGTGGGATGGGCCTTCGATCATCCCACAGGCCCACTCAGTCCTTGAAGTGATCCACCAGGTCCAAGCGACCGGGCGATGCGGGCCTGATCGCGCATGGTCCGCGATGGGGCCTCAACGGTGACCAGCAGCTGGAGGGTGGGCGCAGCGTCCCGGCTCCCATCACCGTGCCGGCCGACGTCTCGGCGCCGACCGGCAGGGGTGGCGTCCTCCCCGGATCAGCCCTCTCCTTCGTACTTGCGGACGAAGACCCAGGCCGCATCGCTTTTACCGTCGTAGAAGAGGGTCACAGTCACCTTGGTGGGGACCATGTTGTGGTCGAACGTGTAGCGGAAAATCTTCGACAAGGATTTTTCCTTGATGCCTGCGTAGAAGGCCCCGGCGAACTCTCGCACGTTGGTGCAGGGCGCCACCTGGGTGAAAAAGTTCTTCCCAACGGCATTCTCGGCCCGGACCCCAGTCATCGTGGATTCGTAGGCGTTGTAGACCAGGATCTTCCCGGAGGCGTCCAGCTTGATGGCACCGAAGCCCAAGGCATCAATGTCAGCGGATTTCAGAGAATCGAGCCTTCCCAGCAGGGCGGAATCGACGAAGGCTTCGAGGGTTTCGAGGGCCATGAATGCTCCAGACGGGCTCATCCCGTATCCATGTCTTCGGCAACTGGGTGCAACTATGTTAAATAAATTATCTAGACAAAACGCAACAGGGTAGCGATCCATTTATCCTGTCGGGCCATGTCCCTCAGGAGAGCCTCAACTCCATCGCCCCAGGGCCTGCGGTCCCGCATCAGGAAGGCAAGGGCCTCCCGATCCTCGGGCCCTGCTCCAGCCAGCCAGGTCCGCATCTGGTCCCCAGACCATCCGGGAGCCCCCATCGCCTGCACCACGCCCCGCCGCACCCAGGCCTGGAGAGGGTCATCCTTCCACTTGCGCCAAAGCTCGAGGAGCGCCGGTTCCCCGAGCCGCTTGCCCAAGGAGAGAGCCGCCTTCCGGCCCACAGCCCACGCCTTATCCTGCGTGACTCGTTCCTCCAGGGCCTGACAAGCCACGTGGAGGTCAGGGTCCAAGCCGGTTCGCTCACCCAGGGCCCAGGCGGCGCAGGCCCGAACGAAGGGATGGGTGTCCATCTCAAGGACTTCAAGGATCCAGTCCCCTTCGCCCGTTTGGGGATCCGTCCCGCTCAGGTAAGCCCCGAAGGCCCGCCACCGGAATTCCTGCGAATGTCTCAAGAGGCTCCGGTCCCAGAGTCGGGTGCGGCGCAGTTCCCCAAAGACCGCAAGCAGATGCTGGTCCCACACCGGAGGGGTCCAGGGCCAGCCCAGGTCATCGAAGGAAGGGAGAGCGGAAGAAGCAAGCGGGGATTCCATGGCCTTCTCATCGACGGCAAGGGCCGGATGGGCCAGGATTCGCCTCATGGTCTGTATCCATCCTGGAATAATCGCCACCTCGGGGGCAGTTGTGGAACGCGTCGAATGCCTTGTCATCGGAGCCGGGGTGGTGGGACTGGCGCTGGCCCGGCACTTGGCCCTGGGGGGCCGCGAGGTGGTGGTGCTCGAAGCGGAGGACCGCATCGGCACGGGCATCAGCTCCCGGAACAGCGAGGTCATCCACGCGGGGATCTACTATCCGGCGGGCTCGCTGAAGGCCCGGCTCTGCGTGGCGGGGAACCGTGCCCTCTATGCCTACTGCGCGGCCCATGGCGTGGCCCACCGCCGCTGCGGCAAGTTCATCGTGGCCGCGGAGGCATCCCAGGTCGACGCCCTGCGCCAGCTTCGCACACGGGCGGAGGCCAACGGCGTGGGGGATCTCCAGTGGCTCGACGCCGAGGAGGCCCGGCGCTTGGAACCGCATCTTCGCGCCGCCGCTGCCCTGTTGTCCTCCAGCACCGGCATCGTGGACAGCCACGGCCTCATGCGCGCCCTGCAGAGGGACGCCGAACTGGCGGGAGCGGCCGTGGTGCTGAAGAGTCCCGTGCTTGGGGGCCGGAGCAGCGCCGAGGGCCTCGGAGTGGAAGTGGGAGGGCATGAGCCGATGACCCTGCTCGCCGAGCGCGTCTTCAACTGCGCTGGCCTTGGTGCCCAAGGCGTGGCGCGGGCCTTCGTGGGCATTCGGCCCGAGACCCTCCCCCCCCGTGCACCTCGCCAAGGGAAACTACTTCGGACTGTCGGGGGCCGCACCCTTCCGGCACCTGATCTATCCGATCCCCTCCCAAGGCGGGCTGGGCGTGCACCTCACGCTGGACCTGGGGGGCCAGGCGCGCTTCGGGCCAGACGTGGAATGGGTGGATCACGAGGATTACGATGTGGATCCCCGCCGCGCCGACGGCTTCTACGCAGAGATCCGCAAGTACTGGCCGGGCCTGGCAGACGCCGCCCTGCAACCGGCCTATGCGGGCATCCGCCCCAAACTGCACGGCCTTGGTGAGGCCGCGCCAGACTTCCTCATCCAGCGCGAAGAGGCCCACGGCGTACCGGGTCTGGTGAACCTCTTCGGCATCGAGTCCCCGGGGCTCACGGCCTGTCTGGCCCTGGCGGAGGAAGTCGGCGGCTGATCAGCCCTGGGCCTGAGGCCCGGCTACATGGGCTTGGTGTCCTTTTTAGCGTTCTTCGCCGTGCCGTCGGCGTCCAGGTACTTGTCCGGGTTCGCGACCAGTTCATCCCCGCAGCCCTTGTCACTCACGGCGTACTCGTGGCCCCGCACCATGACCTTGCTGCCTTCCCCAGGGGCGATTGCCTTTCCGCAAACCGGGCAAACCGCGCTGGCCTCGGCCACCGTCATCACCACTGGCGGCTCCGCCGGCGCGGTCAAGGTCACCGCCGGCAAGGGAGCATGGAGAGAAAGGGCAACGAGAAAAGCGGACACCAACATGATTACCTCCTGTGCGTGCAGAGCTTCGCTCTGCGTGTGATGGTAAATCCCGCCATAGGGCGAGGTTTCCAAGATAAAATTCACAGGCGGTCCGTCAATGATCGAAAGGACTAGATGCCGTTCTTTTTCACCAGCTTTTCATAAGCCCCATTGATGATTAGAGCCGACCACATGGATTCATGATCGGCCTATCCCTCGCCCAATGGGTCGTCCTCGGTGCCGCTACCCTGGGGCATGGACACCCCACCACCCTCCGCTTCCCAACCCGCCGCGCCCCCGGAAATCGCCCTCTGCCTGGAGCTGGGACGGGCCTTTCAGGCTTTCGGAATTCCCGCCCACCGCTTCGAGGATGCGCTGGCCCGCATCTCGGCGCGGCTCGGCCTGGATGGTCAGTTCTTCGCGCTGCCCACGGCCTTTTTTGCGTCCCTCAGCAAGGGGGAGCACCACTGGACCTTCATCCAACGCAGCCCGTCAGGTGACGTGAACCTGGCCAAGCTGTCGGACCTGCAGGAAACCACGGACGCCCTCATTGAGGGCCGCCTCACCGCTGCCGAGGCCCGGGAACGGGTGCGGGAGATCCTGGCCACTCCGGACCGCTGGGGCGCCCGCCTGACGGTGCTCTGCTTCGGATTGGGTTCGGCTCCCGCGGCCATGTTTTTCGGCGGCGGGTGGCGGGAGATGGCCTTGACCGCTTTGCTCGGCTCGCTGGTGGGACTGACGGCGGTGCTGCTGGGTCGGAAGGCCGGCCCTTCGCGGCTGGTCTACCCCGTGGCGGGCGCCCTCGTGGGCTTCCTGGCCCTGGTGGCCGCCTACCGATTCCCCCACGTGTCGCCCCAGGTGCTGACGTTGGCGGGCCTCATCGTGCTGTTGCCGGGTCTGCGCCTCGTGGTGTCCATGAACGAACTGGCCACGGGCAACCTCGTGGCCGGCACGGCCCGGCTGGTGGACACGGCCATGACCTTCCTGTCGCTGGGCTTCGGTGTGGCCCTGGGCCAGCGGCTCGCCGCACCCCTCCTCGACCGCGCCCTGCAGGGCACCCCCCTGCCCCTGCCCGCCTGGACCCTTCTGCCCACCCTCCTGCTGGCGGCCGTGGCCTTCGTGGTGATCTTCAAGGCGCGCCCCTCGGACCTGCCTGGGATCTTCGCCGCCTGCGCCCTGGCCTTCTATGGCACCCGCTATGGCGCGGCCCTGCTGGGACCCCAATTCGGCGTGGGCCTTGGCGCCTTTGCCCTGGGCCTCGGCAGCAACCTCTACACGCGCATCAGTCACGGCCCGTCAGTGGTGACCCTGCTGCCGGGCCTGATGGTCCTGGTCCCCGGGGGCCTGGGCTTCAAGGGCCTGGAATTCATCATCCAGAAGCAGGTGGTGATGGGCCTGGATACCGCCTTCCAGGCCCTCTTCGTGGCCATCGCCCTGCTCACCGGCCTGCTGCTGGCCCACGCGGCCGTGCAGCCGAGGACGGCGCTGTAGGTTCAAGCCCTCACCCTCGGCCTCCCGGGAGCCTTGATCCATCAGGCCGCTTTCGCCCGAAGGCTAGTACGTTCAGCCAGGTCAGCGTGAGATGGGGTTGCCCAAGCAGGTGCTGGGGCGAACCCGGATCGACGAGCTGACGAAGCTCCTGGAGTAGCGTGGCCTCGAGGTGGGGCGTCACGCGGTCCACCACCTTCTCCAGGTAACGCTGCAACAGCCCCTGCTCGGCTTGGCCCAAGGGGGCCTGCCGGTCGAAGGCGTGCGTCGTCATCCGGAGCGGCTCCAGCCCGGCCGCGGCGAGGACGGCCGGAAGCCGCCGGCCGACATAGTACTTGCTTGAGTTCCGGCCCCCTTCTATGAACGACCGCAGTTCCGCCGCCCGCAAGGGCAGTTCGAGATAGACGGGCCAGGGCAAGCACACCTGATGCAAGGTGTCGTTTTCCAGCACAGCGACAAGGCCCCCTGGCCGCACCACCCGGGCCATGTGACCGATGGCCACGACGGGATCAGGAAGCGTATAGAGACTCTGGGCACACCACACCAGGTCAAACGTGTTGTCCGGAAACGGCAACCGGTCAAACGAAGCGGCGACGAAATCGATCTTCGCGTGCCCGCTCTTCCGTGACCCTTCCTTGCGGGCTTCCGAGAGGTAGGCCCGATTGATGTCGGCGCCCGTGACGGATCCTCCCGGCCCCAACCGCTCCGCAAGGCGCCGGGTGTAGAATCCGTCGCCACAGGCGAGGTCGAGCACCCGCATGTTGGAACGGAGCGGGAGGCCATTCACGATGGCCTGGAGCTCCGGCTCGAAGGACCAGTGAAAACCCGATAGTTGCTGGTCGTACTCAGGCAGGGACTGTTCGCGGGTAGAACCTGCTCGATCGGAGGTTCCAGCGGGTGCGGCTGCCTTGCTTTTCTGTGTATGCGTCATCGGCAGTCACCATACGCTTGCCGGAGGTCAGTTGCACCTCGAAATGAGGGTGAATAGGATGATGCCAGGTCTACGCGGAGAGGCCGCTCATGAAGCAGTTCGCCGGTGCGGATGGGTCGGGCGCTCGAAAGAGCCGGTTGATCGGCCCGTGCTCGCGGCTCATCAAGCATCTCGAATCGAAGGATCACATCCTGCTGCTGACCACCAGCAATCGGTACCCCGAGCACACCTGGGATGCCCCAAAAACCACCCAGCTCGCCCTTCGCATCAGAGACCACTTAAAACAGGAAGGCAAGGACGTCACCCTGCTGGATGTGGCGAAACTCAGGATCCACACCTGCGAGGGCAATATCAGCTCAAAGCGTGGCAATGGTTGCGGCGTGCCCGAAGCGAAGCTGCCCGATCACGCCAAGAACCCCACGGGCCACCACCGGTGCTGGGCCTCGATCAACAACCAGGACGACCAGCTCTACAAAGTCAGCCGCGAGTTATTCAAGGCGCAAGCGGTGGTCTTCTTCGTCTCCACCCGCTGGGGCCAGACGAACAGTGTCTATCAGCGGCTCTTCGAGCGCCTCAGCTGGATCGAGAACCGGGTCACCACCCTGGGAGAAGCACCCATACCCCAGTTGAAGAAGCTCGAAGCTGGCATGGTCCTCTTTGGTCATAACTGGAACGATGAACAGGTTCTGAAGACCCAGAAGCAGAACTTCAAGTGGTTCGGCTGGAAGACCCCCGCTGCGCTCAGCTTCAGCTGGCAATACACCACGGACCCGGAAGAGGAGTCTCCCGAGTCCTACCTGGGCGCCCTAAAGGAATTCGGAGCGCTGCTGAAGACCGGGCTCCCCCGGTAAGTCATCCGTCCGGCAGCCGAAGGAACGTAGCCATCACCGAGGTGCTCCATGTCCCTCCTTCCCTTCACGCAGAAAGCCAACGACGCCCTGGTCGCAGCCCGTCAGCGGGCCACGCAGGATCAGCATCCCGAACTGGTTCCCCAGCATCTCTTAACGGCCCTTCTGGCCCCGGAGGCCGGACTGCATTCCCTGCTGGAGCGGGCCGGCCAGAGCCCGGAAGCCATCCAGGGACTCGGGGAGGCCGCCGAAGCCCTGATCACCAAGCTGCCCCGGGCCGTGGGTGGCTCGGAGCCCCAGATCGGCGCCAGTTTCCGTCACTTCCTGGAGGTGGCCAGCGACACGGGCCGGGGTCTGGGTGACCGCTTCCTGGCCACGGACGCGCTGCTGCTGGCCTTGAGCAACGCGCACACGGACGCCAAGAAGGTGCTGGAACGCTTCGGCCTGGACCGGAAGACGCTGGAGTCGGCCATCCGCGAAAGCCGCAAGGGCTCCCGGGTGGAGGACGAGAAAGCCGAGGAGAAGTTCGCCAGCCTGGAGAAGTACGCCAAGGACTACACGGCCCTGGCCGCCGCCGGAAAGCTGGATCCCGTCATCGGCCGGGACGAGGAGATCCGCCGGGTGCTGCAGGTGCTGTCGCGGCGCACCAAGAACAATCCCGTGCTCATCGGCGAGCCCGGCGTGGGCAAGACCGCCATCGTGGAGGGCCTGGCCCAGCGCATCCACAAGCGCGACGTGCCGGAAAGCCTCAAGGGCCTGCGGGTCATGGGCCTGGACATGGGCGCCCTGGTGGCTGGCACCCAGTACCGGGGCCAGTTCGAGGAGCGTCTGAAGGGCGTGATCCAGGAGGTGGAGAAGGCCGAGGGCCAGGTGGTGCTCTTCATCGACGAGCTGCACCTGCTGGTGGGTGCGGGAGCGGTGTCCGGCGGCATGGACGCCGCCAACCTGCTGAAGCCAGCCCTGGCCCGCGGGGAATTGCGCTGCATCGGCGCCACCACCCTGGACGAGTACCGGAAATACATCGAGAAGGACGCCGCCCTGGAGCGCCGCTTCCAGCCGGTTTTCGTGGAGGAACCCGGTGTGGAGGACGCCATCTCCATCCTGCGGGGCCTGAAGGAACGCTACGAGCTGCACCACGGCGTGCGCATCCAGGATGCGGCGCTGGTGGCCGCGGCCCAATTGAGCCACCGCTACATCGCCGACCGCTTCCTGCCGGACAAGGCCGTGGACCTCATGGACGAAGCGGCCGCCGCCGTGCGCATGCAGCTGGACAGCCGACCCACGGAGATCGACGTCCGCGAGCGCCGCGAGATGCAGCTGCAGCTGGAGCGGCATTCGCTGACGAAGGAAAAGGATGCGGCCAGCCGCGCGCGGCTGGCTGATATCGAAAAGGAACTGGGCGAACTGAACGAGGAGTTATCCCGGCTGCGGGCGCAGTGGGAGAACGAGAAGAAGGTCATCGAGGGCACCCGCGGGCTCCAGAAGAAGCTGGATGACCTGCGCATCGAGCTGGACCAAGCCAAGACCAAGGGCGAGTACGAGCGGGCCTCGCGCCTCGAATACGGCGAGATTCCCGCCTTGGAGAAACAGCTGGCGGCAACCTCCCCCAAGGCAAGCGCCATGTTGCGCCTGGAGGTGGGCGAGGCCGACATCGCCGCCATCGTCAGCCGCTGGACCGGCGTCCCCGTGACTCGCATCCTCGAGGGCGAAGTGGAGAAGCTCCTTCACATAGAGGCCCGCCTGCGGGAGCGCGTGGTGGGCCAGGACCCGGCCCTGACGGCCATCGCCGATGCCCTGCGCCGCAACCGCGCGGGTTTGGGCGATCCCAAGCGGCCCATCGGCAGCTTCCTCTTCCTGGGCCCCACGGGCGTGGGGAAAACCGAGGTCGCCCGGGCGCTGGCGGAGTTTCTGTTCGACGATGAAAACGCCCTGGTCCGCATCGACATGAGCGAATTTACCCACGAGGCCGACGCCACGCGCCTCATCGGCGCTGCGCCCGGTTACGTGGGCTACGAGGAAGGCGGCCGCCTCACCGAGGCCATCCGCCGCCGTCCCTACGCCGAGATCCTGCTGGACGAGATGGAAAAGGCCCACCCGCGCACCTTCGATATCTTCCTCCAGGTATTGGAGGATGGCCGTTTGACGGACGGCCAGGGCCGAACGGTCAATTTCCGCAACACCGTGGTGCTCATGACCACGAACCTGGGCAGCCAGGCCATCTTCGACGCTGGCGGGGACCCCTCGAAGGCCGAAGCCGCCGTCCAGGACGCCCTGCATACCCACTTCCGCCCGGAGTTCTTGAACCGCCTGGATGAGGTGGTGATCTTCCGGTCCCTGAGCCTGGAGGACATGAGGGCCGTGGCCCGCATCCAGTTGAAGCGGGTCGAAGCCCTGCTGCAGGCCCAGCGGCTGAGCCTGGAGGTGCCCGAGGCCGCCCTGGACTGGCTGGCCGCCGAGGGCTTCGATCCCCAATTCGGCGCCCGGCCCCTCAAGCGCCTCATCCAGCAGGCCGTGGTGAATCCCCTGTCCCGCCTGGTCCTCCAGGGCCAGCTCCAGGCCGGGGGGCTGGCCCGGCTGGTGGTCCAGGAAGGGCACCTGCTGGTGGAGGTCGAGGCGGTGCAGTAGGAGCGGTCTCCGCCCCAATACTTGCCCCCCACCCCTCCCGGTCCGATGAGACCTGTGTTCCCGGAGTCGGCGTGTCCCTTATTTCCCCCATCCCCATCCTGATCGTGGATGACGAAGCGGACCTGCGAAACCTGCTGGTGGAAGCCCTGGTGGATCAGGGCTTTGCAGCGGAGGGGGCCGATGGCGGGACCCAGGCCCTGGCGCGGGTGCGGGAGAAGCACTTTCCCGTGATTTTCACGGACCTGAACATGCCGGGCGGGCTGTCCGGCCTGGAGCTGCTGCGGGCCGTCCATGAGGAGGATCCGCGCACCATGGGCATCCTGATGACCGGATACGCCACCACGGAATCCGCCATTCAGGCGCTCAAGCGCGGCGCCTATGACTTCATCCAGAAACCGTTCAAACTCGCGGAGATCGAGGCCGGCCTGGCACGCGCCCT
>JANXYT010000441.1 GCA_025355915.1 Holophagaceae bacterium | reverse complement strand
CGACGTGAACAGTGGCAAGACCTCCGGCGACGGTGTGGAGGACATGGCCCAGAAGACCAACATGGAGGCGGCCGAGGAGGTGGCCCGGCAGCTGCGCCTGCGCGATCTGGCCGGCCTCATCGCCATCGATTTCATCGACATGAAACGCGATTCCCACATCCGCGCAGTCCAAGACCGCCTGGTGGAATGCCTCAAGGCCGACAAGGCGCGCATGGAGGTGGGAAAGATCAACCGTTTCGGCGTGCTGGTCATGACCCGCCAGCGCATCCGGCCCAGTCTCCAGCACGTGAACCACGAGACCTGTCCCACCTGCACGGGCACCGGCAAGGTGAAGACCATCGAGGCCATGGTGCTCTCCGTGGTGCGCCGCCTGCACGGCATCCTCGCCAAAGGCGGTATTGGTGAAATCCGCGTGAAGCTTGCCCCCACCATCGCCGCCGCCGTGCTGAACCAGAAGCGCCGGGAGCTGGCGCAAATGGAGGACGAGAGTGAGGCGAAGGTCCTCATCCTGGCCGATTGGTCCATGGGGTACGGCGAGATGGCTGCTGAAATCGAGCGGGCCGAGGAGGCCCCGGTTGAGAAGCCGGCTCCCAAGCCTCCGCGCACGAAGGGCATCCCCGAGGACGAAACGGTGGTGCTTGGGGGCGACAGCCCCATTTCCTTCGACAAGGCCCTGGGCATTCATGGTGAAGGCCCCAAGGATGCCAAGAAGGAAGCCTTCAAGTACGACCGCCGGGACCTCCAGCGGGCGGCCCTGGATGAGCGAGAGCGCCTGCGCGCCCTCTTCGAAAGTGCCAAGCCCGAGGATGACGAGGCCGAAGAGGGTGCCGAGGAATCGGGCGACGAGCCCAAGGGCGACGGCACCAAGCGCAAACGCCGCCGCCGCCGGCGCAAGGGCGGTCCGGACCGGGCCGGCGAGGCCACGGCCCAGGCCGCGCCTTCCGCAGAACGGACCGAGCGCGCTCCCCGCTCAGAATCTCAGCCCGAACCTCCCAAGGCCACCCCGGGCCTGGTCGCCAGTCTGCTGACGCCGAGTCCCCGGCCGAAGATCGGCGCCCCCGCGTCGGCGGCTGCACCGGCCGCAACGGAATCTGCCAAGCCCAAGCGCACGCCCCGGGCCAAGGTAGCTACCGCGCCGGAACCCACGCCGCCAGTGGTGCCTGCACCGGTCACCGCCCCCGCAGTCCCGGCGAAAAAGAAGGCCGCGCCCAAAGCCAAGGCAACCAAGGAACCCGTCAAGAAGGACAAGGCGGAGAAGCCCGCCGAAAAGGCTCCCAAGCCCAAGGCGATTCGGGCAAAGAAGCCCAAAGCCGAGTAGTCCCGGATGTCCATCTACTGGCTCGCGCCCCTCGCGTCCCTGGCTACCCTGCTCGGCGGCTGGGCCGTGGTGCGCTTCCTGCAAGGGCGGGCCCAATTCATGCGCCTGCTCTCAGGGGTTGCGGCAGGCTACCTGCTGTCGCTCACCGTGGTGCGCATCATTCCCGAGTGTCTGGAATCAAAGGGTGGCGAAAGCAACGCCCTCTGGATCCTTGGAGGCTACCTGCTGGTGCATGTCATGGAACACGGCATCACCCTGCATTTCCATTACGGTGAAGAGACCCACACGGACGGCACGCCCCTCAGCGGCGTGCTGGCCTTGGTGGGGCTTTCCCTGCACAGCCTGATGGATGGCGTGGCCATCGCAGCGGCCCTCTCCACCCACAGCAACCTGGGGCCCCTGGTCCTGCTGGGCATTCTCTTCCATCGCATCCCGGAAGGCGGCACCATCGCCTCGATCTTCCTGGTGCGGGGCTTCGGGAACCGCGGCGCCATGCTGGCCGCGGGCACCTTGGCCCTGGCGGCCCTGGTGGGCTCCGCCGGACAGTCCCTGCTGAACCTTCCGACGGGGCCGATCCTGGGGCTCACGGCAGGCCTGGCACTCTACGTGGCCAGCTCGGACCTGCTGCCCGAAGTGCAGAAGGTGTCAGGTTTCCGCAGCACGTTCGCGCTGCTGTCGGGTGTGGGGATCTTTCTCATCAGCTCGCGGCTGCTGCCGCACCAGCACTGAGTTGCACATGGGACGGAGCCGGTGGCGCCGTGGTTGGATGCTGGGCGCCCTACCGGCCTTGCTCACGGCCCAAGCCCTCCCTCCGACGCCCGCATTGCCGCTTCTGGATGCGCCAACGCCCGCAGAGCTGCTTCCTCTCCGCCCCTTTCAGATCGAGCAGGGGCAAGGCGCCTCGCGGATTCCTTTCGATTGGCGGGGGGAACTCCAGGAGCAAGGTGATGTCTGGATCCTGGAGAAGGGCGCCATTCAGGCCGAGGGGATCCTGCTCCTGGCGGATCGCATCGAGTACCACATCACCGATGGTCGGCTGACCGCCGAAGGGCATATCCGGCTGGAGGGCCCGGACCTGCGGCTTCGAGGTGAACGCCTGCAGATGGACTGGAGGCGCCGCTCCGGCGAAGCCTGGGCCCTGCTGATGGATCTTCCGCCGAGCTGGACCTTGCGCTCCAGCCATGTGTCGTTCGCGACGCTGCGGATCTGGGCCTTCGACGAGGTGGAACTGAGCCCGTGTCCTGAAGATAAACCAGGATGGAAAGCCAAGTTATCGCGCCTGAAGGTGGACCTCGACGGGTTCGCCACCCTCAAGAATGCGCATATCTATCTCGGGTCACTGCCCACGCCATATTTCGTTCCATGGGCGATCTATCCGGCCCGGGCGGAGCGCACGTCGGGTCTGTTGCCGCCCAGGTTCGGGGCCTCAAGTGCCTTCGGTGCCTCCCTGGGCCTGGACTATTTCCAGGTGCTGGGCAGCTCCACCGATGTCACCTTCTCGCCGGAATACTTCAGCAAAGAAGGTGCGCTGTGGGGTGGGGAGCTGCGCTGGCGCCCGGATTTGACCCATCAAGGCAGCTTCGCCGGTCAGACCATTCAGCAGCGCAGCCTGGACTCCCGGCGGTATCGCTATGCCCTGAAGGAAGTCTGGCAGCGCGAGGACGGCTGGCAGCTGACCGCGGACGTGAACCAGGCTTCGGACAACTTCGTGGACACTGACTTTGGCAAGGGGCTGGGCAATCTCGGCGCCTCGAACTTCGATTCGGCGGTCTACGTGGGCCGCAGCTTCACCTTCGGAAGCCTCAGTCTTTCCGCGGCGGAGCAGCGCAGTTTCTTCTATACCAAAGATCAGGGCGATCCTTTCTACAGCTCAGCCTTTCCCGCCTCCCTTCGGCGGCAAACGACGCCCCAAGGTGAGTTCCGGTTCTTCCCCGTGCCGGTGCTGGGGCCGCTCTATCTGGATGGAGGCGTGAGGCTGGGACGCTTCGCCTACCGCATTGAAGGCAGCACGGCCGTTCGGGACCAGAGCTTCGCCTGGGACCGCCAGGACGCCAACACCCGCCTCCACGGCCGGCTAGGGCAATGGGGCCCGTTCCGGGCGGATTTCGAAATGATGGGGCGGGCCACGCACTACGGCGCCACGCTTTCGTCCCCAGTGTTCGATCCCTCGGGTGGGGCCGACGGCACGGTCGTGAATCCGGCGACCAGTCCCTTCCAAGTCGATGGCGCCGCTGCGACCCGCTTCCTCCTGTCCAGCCACCTGCGCCTGTCGGGTCCGCAGGTGGGCCGGAGCTTCAAGGAGGTGTCCTTCCTCGGCTACCAGGGCGAGCTCAAGCATGTGGCCGAACCCTATTTTGGGGTGACCGAGACCAGCAGCTACGGCGAGGCCGGCACCTTGCCGCGGTTTGATGCTGTGGATTCCTTCCCGGGCGTCAACGAGAGTGCCTCCGGGGAGCGGAGTTTTGAGCTGGGCCTCAAACAGCATCTTCTCGGGCGACCCGGATCGGGCATCGGATTCGCGGATTTGGCCCGTCTCCGGGTCGCCACCCGGTACCACGCCACGACGATCATTCTCAGCGATGGCCGCTACAAGAAAGGCTGGGCTTCCGTAGATACGGACCTGGATGTGGAGCCGGACGACCGGTGGCGGATCAGCCTCCGCCGCTCCTCCGACATTGGGGCGGGAGGGTCCGATAACGCGCTTAGTGTTGATGTGAAGACCCGCGATGGCGGCCTATTCAACCTGGCCTATTTCTCCACGGGCATCAACCGGTTCCTGGTGCGCCAGCAGGGTCTTCAGGTGGGTGGCCTGCAGCGCATCTGGGACGACCGATTCCGGCTGGAGTTCAGCGCCAACTATGATTTCAGGATCCGCGGATTCGCCTCCAGCCAGGTGGCCCTGGCCTATGTGCAACCCTGTGTGGCTTACGTCCTGAAATACACCCATGTGGCGCTGAACACGTCGATGGTGTCCGGAGGGCGGGAGGATCGCGTCGATCTCATCCTGACCCTGCGCGGGTTGGGAGACCTGTTTACCTTCAGGCCTTGATGGCACGGGGGGTGTACTCGCCCTCGTTTGCCACCACCACACAATTCCGGCCCAGGCTCTTCGCCTGATAGAGCGCTTTGTCCACCTGGGCCAGCAGCAACGCGGGAGTGGCCGCGCCTGGGCCGCCCACTCCGAAACTCATGGTGGGGAAGATGGTCTGTCCCGCGGGGAGTGTGATTGGATCCTCATCAATGCGGCGCCGCAGTTTACTGGCCACATCGATACCAGCCTTGAGGCTGGTTTCCGTGAGAAGCACTGCGAATTCCTCTCCGCCGATGCGGAAGGCGAGGTCCGATTTGCGAAGGGCCGAGCGGATTCGGGCGGCCATTTGACGGAGGACTTCATCGCCCACTGGATGTCCGAACCGGTCGTTGATGAGCTTGAAATGGTCGATGTCGCCCAGCAGCAGGACGAAGGCGCGCCGGTGCCGTTCCCATTGGCGCACCGCGTGCTCCAGGTTCTGATCGAAGGCCCGGCGGTTGAGCAGTTCCGTGAGCGGATCCGTGAGCACTTCATTGCGCAGGGCTGCCGCCTCGATCTCCAGCATGCTCCGGCGTTCCCTCAGGTCGTGGATGGCCGATTCATACTCGGTTTGGATCCTCCGGGCGTGCATCCATTCTATGGCGCGTTTACAGGCGTGGATGAGACGCGGACCGGGCAGGGGAAGGGGGACCCAATCGGCGATGCCCGCCAGGAGCAGCTTGCGCTGGGCGGCCTCGTCCTTCACCTGCCCGACCAGGATCGTGTAGGGCAACCTGTTTTGTTCCCGCAACTGGGCCAGCATCGCCAGAGCCCCTTCCACGCCCCCCGCGGAGAGGCCCAGGAGCAGCACGGGGGCCTTCAGCCGACCCTGGGCTTCCACGGCATTCCGGGTGGGCGGGGAGTGAACCTCCATGGCGTAGTGGTGAAGCATCTCCCGGGCCCGCTGAGCGAGCCCCGCCTGGAGCCCCACTGCAAGGATGGGCAGGCGTTCACCTTCTTTGCGGGAGGCTCCGCCGGCCATCACGGGGCCGAGGTGGTTGAGGAGTTGCTGGATGGTGTGTCCGGCGAGAATGAAACCATCTCCTTCGGATTCCTGGAGGATGCGCAGATCCTGTTCGTCGGGCGGGTGATCTAGGATCAGGAAGATCGGCAGATTCCGGAACAGCACGCGGGCCTCGCCGCGCAAGAGACGGCAGAGGCGGTAACCGTCCATGGGATCGCCTTCGGAATCCACGAGGAGGACCTGGGCTTCGCCCCAGGCATCCTGGGCCAGCGCCTCCAAAGGATCACCGGCATGCAGGATGCGGTGGCCTGCGCCTTCAAACGCCATTCGCAGCCGCTCGACGAGGCCATCATGTCGGGAAATGACCAGCAGGTTCATAGGGGGGCCGCAGGCGGATGCCCCATGGTAGTGCTGATCGCTCTGAAATTACGGAAAATAACGACGTGTGATGCGCCGATGGAGCGCGCAGGTCAACTCGTAGGGAATGGTCCCAAGGGCCTGCGACAGGCGCTCCAGGCCGTGGGGGGCCTCAGGGTCGGAGCTGAAGAGGGTCATGGGATCTCCGGGCGCCACCGGCGTATCCAGGGGCAGGGCCACGGTCAGGTAGTCCATGGAGACCCGGCCCACGACCGGGAAGGTGCGGCCGAGGAAGCCCACCACACCCCGATTGCTAAGGTCGCGGCGGTAACCGTCGGCATAACCACAGGCGAGGGTGGCGATCTGCATGGGCTGGGGCGCCACGAAGGTTCGGCCGTAGCCCACGGTGGTTCCCGCCGGAACCGTCTTCACCCGGGCGACCTCGGCCACCAGCGCCAGGGCTGGTTCCAACCCAAGGGCGCGTCCTTCCGGGATGGTCGTGAGACCGAAGAGGGCCAGCCCCGGCCGGATATGGGTGTCCTGATCCAACAGGCCGCGCAGGCAGGCATCGCTGTTGCCGTGGTGGCGTTGGGCTGGGTGGATGCCGGCATCCGCCAGCTGGGCGAGGCAGGTGTCGAAGACGCGCCGCTGCCGTTGGGCGAAACCCTGGTCTGGATCGTCGGCGGTGGCGAAATGGCCCATGGCGCCTTCGATCCAAGGATTCAGCTGATGCAGCCCCGGGAGACAGGCTCCCAATTCGGAAGGCAGCACCCCGAATCGCCCCATGCCGGTGTCGAGTTTCAGGTGGAGCCGCACCGGATGCCCGGGCAGGATCCGGGCGTACTCGGCCATGTGCTCGGGGCCGACCACCGCGATGGCGAGTCCCTCGGCGCTGGCGGCGGGAAGGGCCTCAGGCCGCAGGCCACCGAGCACGAGGATGGGGCATTCGATGCCACCCTGCCGCAGCTCCAGGCCTTCCTCCAGGCTGGAGACGGCCAGTCCATGGACACCTGCGGCGGCCAGAGCCCGGCCCACAGGCACAGCGCCGTGACCATAGGCATTGGCCTTGACCACGCCCCAGACCTCGCGGCCCCCCGAGGCGGTCCGGATGCGCCCCAGGTTCCGCGCAATGCATCCCAGGTCCACTTCCGCCCGGAGGGCGCGGCCCTCGGGGTGGGGTTTCAGGGGTTCGAGATGCTGTTCATTCACGCCAAATGGCCTTCACTCTGCCAGGCCCTTCTCGGCCAGCCAGCGTTCGGCATCGATGGCGGCCATGCAGCCGCTGCCGGCGGCGGTGATGGCTTGGCGGTAGACATGATCCTGGACATCGCCGCAAGCGAAGACACCCTCCACTGTGGTTCGGCTGGAACCCTTCTCCACTTGGAGATAGCCAGTCTCGTCCATGGGCAGTTGGCCCGCGAAGAGGCCGGTGTTGGGCTCATGCCCAATGGCCACGAAGAGGCCTTCCACCGGCAGTTCAGACTCAGAGCCGTCCACCGTATCTTTCAGCTTCAGGGCGCGGATCTTCTCCACCTTCTCGCCCATGGGCGTCTCGGTGGTGGTGGTGAGCACATCCACCACGGTCTTGTTCCAGAGGGGCTGGATCTTCTCATGCTTGAGAGCGCGATCCTGCATGGCCTTGGAGGCGCGGAGCTTGTCCCGGCGGTGGATCAAGTGGACTTTGGTGGCGAATTTGGTGAGGAAGGTGGCTTCCTCAATGGCCGTATCCCCGCCGCCCACCACGGCGATTTCCTTGCCACGGAAGAAGAACCCATCGCAGGTGGCGCAGGCGCTGACGCCGCCGCCGGAGCGCGAAAGCTCCTCGTCCTTGCCGATGCCCAACCACTTGGCGGAGGCACCCGTGGCGATGATCACTGCATCCGCGGTGTATTCGCCCTTGTCGGTGGTGAGCTTGAAGGGGCGGGTCTGAAGGTCGGCCTTGAGCACGGTCTCGGCCTTGATGGTGGTGCCGAAACGCAGCACCTGCTCGCGCATCTCGTCCATCAGGGCCGGGCCGGCGATGCCCTGGCGGAAGCCGGGGAAGTTCTCGACGTCGGTGGTGATGGTGAGCTGGCCCCCGGGCTGGGCGCCTTCGAACACCAGGGGCGCAAGGTTGGCCCGGGAGGCATAGAGGGCGGCGGTGTAACCGGCGGGACCGGTGCCTATCACGACGACTTTGTGGTGGCTCACAGGCATCTCCTGGCAATGAACAGGTGCAAATCCCAGGATCTGAGTCTACCGCGTCTAGCGCGCCAGGCCCCGCTCCCGAAGCAGGGCTTCCACTGCCGCCACGTCCCCCGGCACGTCCACGCCCAGGCTGAGGAAGGGGGTGTCGGCCACGCCGATGGCCATGCCTGCAGCCAGCGCCCGCAGCTGCTCCAGCATTTCCACCTGCTCAAGGGGATGGGGCGGCAATCGGGTGAAGGCCCGCAGCGCTTCGGGACGGTAGGCGTAGAGGCCGAGGTGGCGCCTAAAATGCGCGAGCTGGTCGGGAGCCATCCAGGGGCGGAAATCCGACTCGAAGATGGTCGAATTGCGCAGGTAGGGAATGGGGCTGCGGCTGAAGTAGAGGGCTCGCTTGCGGTCATCCACCACCACCTTCACGGCGTTGGGATTGAAGAGTTCGTCCGCATGGGTGAAGGCGCAGGCGGCCGTGCCCATGGGCAGATCCGGCTGGTCGCGCATGAGGGCCACCACGGCGGCCACTGTGTCGGGATGCATGGCGGGCTCGTCGCCCTGGATGTTCAGCACGCAGTCAAAGGGTTCACCCAGGGCGGCCAGGGCCGCGGCGGTGCGGTCTGTGCCTGAGGGCAGGGCGGGGTCGGTCATGACCGCCTCGCCGCCGAAGCCGCGCACAGCCGCAGCGATGCGGTCATCGTCCGTGGCCACCACCACCCGGTCCACCCCCTTGGCCCGGCGGGCCGCCTCGAAAACCCACTGGATCATAGGTTTCCCGGCGATGGCTGCCAGGGATTTGCCGGGGAACCGGGAGGCCTGGAACCGGGAAGGGAGGACGGCGAGGGTGCGCATGGGGCCAGTGTAAGGCAGGCCGGAGGCTGGAGGCTGGAGGTGCCGATTCCTGTTGCGGCCTTCGGCCGCGCCTCCCACCTCCTACCTCCAGCCTCAAGACTCCAGACTCCAGACTCCAGACTCCGTGACGCCCTGCCGATGCCTCAAGGACCGGGAGCTCTCTTTTGGATCAATCCTTCGGCGATGTCTGGGCGGAATGCGAGGACCTGTTTACGCAGGCCCGGCAGACCCTTGCCACTCTGAAGAACCCCCAACCGGCGCATGTGGTCCAGGCTGCGGTGAACGCGCTGTTCAGGACGACGCACACGCTCAAGGGCATGGCGGGGATGCTGGGTTTCCCGAACTTCAGCCGTGCGGCTCATCGCATGGAAGACATCTTCGACCTCATGCGCAAAGGCCGGTTGCGCTCCACGGATTCCCTGATCGAGACACTGGAAGCGGGTGTCCTGGCCCTGGAATCGGGGATGGCCAGTCTGCGCCGAGGCAGGCCTGAACCCGAGGACTACCTGCACGAACTCCGCAGGCCGCTGGGGGAACTGGAGGCTCTGGCGCGCCCCGCCGAGGGCCGGACCCAGGATTTGTCCTCCCTGTTGGATCTACCTTCTGAGGAACTGAAGGCGCTGTCCGAGTACGAACGGACTCGGGTCACGGCTCTCCTGATGAGTGGCATGCCGATCCATGGAATCACAGTTTGCCTGGAGTTTGCCACCTTCGATGAGCGCCTTCGAATGCTCAGCGATGCGCTGAGCGCTCGGGGCGAATTGATCTCCACCTTGCCCTTGGACGCCCCCGGGAACCGGGAGGGGCTCGCTTTCCTCTTGATTTCAGCCTGTGCGGTCCTCCATCCAGACCAGTTGCCCCTGCTGGAGGGTGAGCTTCTTAGTTCCTCTCTGCTGGCCGATCCCTCGCGGATCCCCGCGAACCTGAGGAAGAATGCGCCGGCTGAACCTGCCGCCCCGGCAACCATCCCGCCGTCTCAGGCACCCTCCCCCCCACCGCCAGCCACGCTGATCCAGGACGTGGAGATTCTGCGGCTTCCCGCTCATCGCGTGGAAGCGCTGGAGGCCCGTCTCATGGCTGTGGGGCAACTGCGTGATGCGGCTACGTTGATCATGCGCCGCCCCAGCGATGCCCAAGCTGAACGGCCCCTGGTCCTGATGGGGGAGATCGAGGAGGGGCTTCTCGACGTCCAGAAAGCCCTGCTTCAGATGCGGATGGTCAAGGTGGAAAGCCTGTTCTCCCGCATCGAGCCCATGGTGACTGGACTCAGCCGGGATTTCGGGAAGCCGGTGAAGCTTGCGTTCCAGGGGGGTGAGCTGGAATTGGAACGGAGTCTCCTGGGGAAACTGACTGAACCTTTCCTCCATCTGGTAAGGAATGCGCTGGATCACGGCCTCGAACCCCCTGCGGAACGCCTGGCCATGGGCAAGAGCGAAACTGGATCCCTGCGGATATCCGCCTCGCAACGGGGGCGGAACCTGCGCTTCGATATCCGGGATGACGGGCGGGGATTTGATCTGGAGCGCATGGAATCCCGCGGGCTGGAGTTGGGATTGCTGAAGGTGGGGCAGGCTCACACGCCTGAACGCCTCCACCGGCTGGCCCTCGAACCCGGGTTTTCCACCCAGGAGCAGGTCTCCCAGATCTCGGGGCGGGGCGTTGGAATGGATGTGGTCCGTGCTGAAATCGAGGCTTTGGGGGGCGAAATCCACCTGTCGAGCGAGGCCAAGCGGGGGAGCCTCATCCGGTTGACCCTTCCCCTCAGCCGGGCGGTGATGAACTGCCTGAAGGTGCGCTGCGCTGGACAGGCCTTCGGGATCCCGCTCGGCAGCGTGGTCCGCGTCCAGGCAGGGAAACAGGTCTGTGTCGGGGGGGACCAGGTGGAAGTCTTGGGGCTGTCCCTGCCGCTGGAATCCCTTCAGGCCTGTCTCGGGCTGCCAGAGCCCAACGGTCAGCGCGCCTTCGTGGTGGTGAGCCAACAGGGAGCCGCCGATCGCAGCGTTCAGGTGGCCGTCGGCGTGGACGAGATTGTAGGCCGGGGCGAGGTCCTGTTGCGAAGCCTGCCGGAACTCGCGCATTCAGCCGGCATCATGGGAGGCAGTCCCCAGGAGGACGGCATTCTATGGGTGCTGGATCCTGGGGCGGTGCTCGGGTTGGCCATGGACTCTCTGATGCGGCGGGTGGCCCGTGTCTGAGCGGAGAACCTGGCTCCATGTGAAGGCGGCGGGGATGGACCTGTTGCTATCGATGGAGGATCTCCGCGAAGCTGTGCCACCGATGCCCGTTTCTCCATTGCCAGGAAGGCCACGGGGGATCCAGGGTGTGGTGATCCACCAAGGGGAGTTTCTGCCCGTGCTCGCCTGGGAGGACCTGCCGGGATGCCCGAATCCACCCGCCCCGCCGATGGCGCTGGCGGTGCTCCGGCCCCGGCTGGGGGTTCCCCTCGAACGCATCATCGGAACGGTGGATCTGCCTCCCGAAGCCTGGCGAGAGGCCGATGAAGCGGATCCAGCGATCGCCTGGCTGGGTGGCGTGGGGCGAGTGGGCAACCAGGATCTTCGCGTGGTGGACCCGGACCGCCTCGTCGCGCTGCTGCGGCAGTTCAGGGCGGATCGCTGACGAGGGCCTGTCTTCGTGCGATGATGACTGCTTCGTACCGGAGGCCCCTTGAACCGTCGTCTCGCCGCCCCCGTTGGAATCACCAGCACTGGACAGTGCTTCCCCTCCCGCGTGGTTACCAACGATGATTTGTCCAAGATCATGGATACCAATGATGAGTGGATCCGGTCCCGGACCGGCATTCGCGAGCGTCGCTGGGCGGAACCAGGCACCGGTGCCTCCCAGCTGGGCGCCCCGGCCCTTCAGATGGCCCTGGACAACCGGGGCATCAAGGCTTCTGAACTGGACCTGATCCTGGTCACCACGGTGACGCCCGACACCCTATTCCCCGCCACGGCCTGTCGCATCCAGCACATGGTTGGCGCCACCAACGCCTTCGGCTTCGACCTGAATGCCGCCTGCTCGGGCTTCCTCTACGCGCTCACCACCGCCGCCAGTCTGGTGGCGTCTGGTGCCGTCAAGCGGGTGGGGCTGGTCGGCGTCGATATCATGACCACCATCATCAACCTGGAGGACCGCGCCACCTCTGTGCTCTTCGGGGATGGCGCCGGTGCCGTCATCGTGGAGCGGGTGGAAGAGGGTCTGGGCATCCTGGACTTCGAGCACAAAGTGGATGGCTCTGGCGGCTGCTTCCTCTACATGCCCGCTGGCGGCTCCCTGAAGCCTGCCACCGCCGAGACCGTGGCGGCGAAGGAGCACTACATTCATCAGGCTGGGAGCGAGGTGTTCAAGAACGCCGTGCGCGAGATGGCCGACAACAGCAAGCTGCTGTTGGATCGGAACGGTTTCACCGGGGAAGATCTCAAGCTCTTCGTGCCCCATCAGGCCAATATCCGCATCATGGACGCCGCCGCCAAGCGGCTGGGACTGGATCCTTCCCGCATGATGGTGAACATCGATCGCTTCGCCAACACCACCACGGCCACCATTCCCACGGCGATGCATCAGGCCATCGAGGAGAAGCGCGTGGCCAAGGGCGATTTGGTGGTGTTCTCCGCCTTCGGGGCCGGGTTCACCTGGGGGTCCACGCTCCTCCGCTGGGCCTACTGAGGCACCCCCCCCATGCGGGTAGTCGCAGGAACCCTCAGAGGGCGCAAGCTTTCGGCGCCTCCACCGGGGGATCTGCGCGTGCGTCCCACGGCCGACCGGGCCCGGGAAGCCCTGTTCTCCATTCTTCAGCGCTGGGCCACAGGCCCATTCCTGGATCTCTGCGCGGGCACAGGCGCCATCGGCATTGAGGCCCATTCCCGGGGGTACGCCCCGGTGGTCTGTGTGGAGTCGGGAGAACCAGGCTGGACCTGCCTTCAGAAAAACCTCGCGGGTCTGCCAGTGGAGGCGGTCCGTGCTGATCTCCGGCAGCTGGACGCGCAGGCCTTCCGTGCCCAGGCGGTGATCTTCCTGGATCCCCCCTACGACATGGCCGCCGCCCTGTGGGCCCATCAATCCAGTCTTATGAGGCGATGGATTTCGCCTGGCGGGGTCCTGGTCTATGAAACAGACCGGAATACCGTGCTGGAATTACAGCCCGGGTGGATCCTGGCCGAAACACGCGAGTATGGTGCTGCCCGATTCCATTTCTGGACCCCTGCCTGAATCTAGGGCGCAGGCCCCTATGTCTCTGGGCGCGGCGGAGCGGAGACTGATCCTGGGACGTCTTCGGATGGGCACGGGGTTCATTTGGGCCATCGGGCTCCTCGTGTCGGCCACCCTGTACATGCTTACTGCCCCGCCCGGCTTCCAGATCACCGTCAAGGGCGTGGCCGCCACCTTGGCCCTCCTGGTGCTCATCGCCGGGGCCTCCTTCCTGCATATCCATCAGCTCGGCCGGATCCTGGCGAGGCAGCAGCTCGGACCTGATCTTTACCGTCCCCTGACGCGGTTCCCGCAGTCGTCATCCCTTCTGTTCTTCTATCTGGCCCTATGCCTAGGTGCCGGGGCCTACCTGTGGGTCAAGCTCTACCTAGGGCAAAGCCTCTGGGTCAGCTTCATCACCATGGCCATGTTCATGGTGCTCGCCGCGCTTGGGGGCATCTGCCAGTATTTCTTGGCCAAGCAGAACTTGATGAAGGTGTACAAAATTCTGGCGGCCCAGCCCGGATTCACTGACTCGTTTGCCCGGTTCTCCACAAGCCTGCGGGCCAAATTCGGGTTCGGCGTCCTCGGCATCACCGGGTGCGTTCTTCTATTGTCCATCCTGGTGTCGGGTCTCACCCTCCAGTCATCCACCCGGACGACGGTGACGAGCTATGCCAGCAACGAGTTGGCGAACCTCGCGGATTCAGTGATCTTTGTATCCGAAATGAATACGACCCCCGAGGACCTGGATGCGTTCCTGGGCACGTTGAAGCTGGGGGCCGGGGGAGGGGTATCCCTTCAGCTACCGGCGGCGCGGGGGGGCGGCATCCTTGGATCCCGGATCCGGACCGCGGGCGGGGGGGACATCCTGGTGGTTCAGCCCCTCCCTGACGGCTCTGAACTCCGGGCCGTGATCCCTGAGGCGGAGTACGCCGACGCCATCTGGAAATCGTTGCGCCCCAACATCGCCATCCTCATCCTGGCCGGGATTTTTCTGGCCTACTTCATCCCCCTTATCCTCCGTGACGTGCAGCAGCCCCTCCTGCTTCTCAGCCGCAACACCCAGCAGGTGGGCGAGGGCCGAATCGACTGTCTGGAACCTGTCTACAGCGACGACGAGGTAGCCTCTCTGGTCCGGGGGTTTGGCCATATGGTCGGCAGCCTCCGTGGCATGGTGGTCCAGATCCGGGCTGCGAGCCGCGACCTGGCCAAGGCGTCGGCCCTGATCCGCGAATCGGGTGACGGGGTCCGCCATTCGAACCAGGGCCAGCGGAAACTCATCGAGGCGTTCCACCAGGAGATCAACGAACTGACGGATACCTCCATCGGAATCAGCGCGAGTTCCATGGAACTGAGCCTCGCCTCTGAGAGCACCAACGCCACCATCGTGGAAATGGCCGCCAGCGTCCAGCAGATCAATCAGAGCATGGACGAATTGCTGATGGTGGTGGATGGAATCACCTCTGCCATCCGGGATTTCGACGTCGCGATCAAGAACGTGGGCAAGAACATCGACCACCTGGCGGGCCACGCTGAACACACCAAGGAGTTCGCCGAGAACCTGGAACAGAGCACTTCCGCCATCGACGACAGCGTGAAGATCGCGCAGCGGTACACCAAGAAGGTGATCCACAACGCGGGCCGGGGCATGGAGTTGGTGGCCCGGAACCGGGAGAAGATCCAGGTCATCGAGCGGGTCGTTCAGGACTTCCATGGCACCACCCGGACCCTGCTTCAGCTGGGGGCTGACATCGCCAAGATCCTTGACTACATCGGGGATCACGCCCAACAGACCGACCTGTTGGCCCTGAACGCGGCCATCATCGCCTCCCAGGGTGGGACCGGGGATGGACAGGCCAAGGGGTTCTCCGTGGTCGCGGATGAAATCAAGCAGCTTTCAGAGCAGACCGCCCGGTCCACGCAGGAGATCCAGCAGATCATCGGCACGCTTCAGGCCGAGATCCGAAAGGCCTACCACCAGGTGGAGCTCGGACTCGACGCCGTGCGCGACGGGGCCGCCTCGGTTGGACAGAGCCAGGAAGCACTCCAGGCCATTCTCGAATCCGCGAGCGAGACGGACAGTGTGGTGGAAAGCATCCTTAGCGAAACCATTCAGCAGGCTGGACAGGCCTCGCTCATCCATGAGGCCAACCGCAACATCCATACCCAGGTGGAGACCATCCGGTCGGTTATCGAAGAACAGCAGCAGACGAGTAACTACATCCTCTCGCTGGCCATGAATGTTCAGCAGGCCACGGCCGTGGTGCGGGATTCGACAAAGGAGCAAAGCACTGGCAGTGACGAGATCGCGAAAGCGACGGAGCAGGTCCGGACGCTCGCCAGCAACCTGCATGAGATTCTGGCCAAGCAGGAGGATCATGTCATTTCTCTCAAGGAGACGATGAACCGGGTGTTGGGCAAGGCCATCGAAAGCGAACGCGCCATTGAGGCCTCCAGCGGCGCAGTGGAGCAGCTGGGCGCACAGATCCATATGCTCAACCGTGAAGTGAACCTCTTCAAGTTGTAGGTTGGCTGATAGGCTGGAGCCGACTCAAGGCTCCCACTCATGTATCGTCTTTCCATCAAGACCAAGCTGAGCGCCGTCATCAGCATCCTGGTGCTCTCGTTCATCGCCTTCAATCTGCTGTACTACCCGCGTTGGGTGGAGCAGCAGATCCGTTCCCAGGCGGAACTGAGCGCCCGTCAGGTGGCTGAGACGGCGAGTTATGCGCTGGGTCCAGCCGTCAGCACGGGGAACACCCGTGACATTGCCAAGGTGCTCCAGGGTGTGCAGAACATCCCGGCTTTCCGGTTCAGCGCCGTCTACGGGGCCCATCGGGAG
>JANXYT010000434.1 GCA_025355915.1 Holophagaceae bacterium | reverse complement strand
CGGAGAAGGAGAAGTCCTTTCCAAGCGTAAAGATCAGATAGTCCCGCTCCGTGAACCAGAGGCCCTCGCCTTCGGACAGGGGGATGAGCATGCGGGTCTTGGACAGCACGGAAGTCAGGTCACTGGAAACCACCACGAAGTCACCGTGGGCGTCGCTGCCGATGCCCGCGTAGAGCGACGATCCGGACTTCACGGCCACCACGCCGGGCACCTTGGGATCCGCGAAGGCCGCGGCGTAGGAACCTTCGGCGCGGGCATCTGCCTTGCGGGCGGCGTCCATCAGGAGGAAAGCGCCGTCGGGGATCGTCCCCTTCAGGCCAGCGGCGGCATAGGCGCCCCGGCAGGCGGCCAGGGCCGGGCCTGGATCCGCGAGGTTGGCGGCATAGGCGTCCTCGGTGAGGTGGGTGATCATCTCGCCGTCGTTATCGGAGACCACGGTGTGGCCCTGGGCGGTCAGGGCAGGCTTCAGCGCGTCCGTGTTGGAGATGTTGCCGTTGTGGGCGCCCACCATTTCCACCTTGCAGCGCACGAGGTGGGGCTGGCTGTTCACGTTGGTCACCGCGCCATAGGTGGCCCAGCGCACCTGGCCGATGAAGCGCTGGCCGGACTGCCGGTCGATGCCCAGCTCGGGCACCACGCGGCTGGGGGCGCCGACCTTCTTCAGCAGCTTGATGGCGCCATCGTCGCCGATGAAGGAGGCCCCGGTGGAGTCGTAGCCGCGGTACTCGAGCCGCTTCAGGAGCTCACCGGCCTCGTGCCCCATGGCAGCGACGTCTGATCCATAGCAAAGCGACACGATTCCGCACACGGTCCACTCCAGGGGACCGGCTCCGGGCCAGCCCAAACGACCATCTTGGTGGGTTTCCCCGGAACCTTCAAATCCTAGAGAGAGCTTTTTCAGGGAACCGGATCAATGCCGCCGCTCGTCAGCGGAGAGCAGCGGATCAGGCGCCAGGAGGTGAGCAGGCCGCCCCGGAGGGTGCCGTACTTCTGGATGCAGGCCAGGCCGTAGTGGCTGCAGGTGGGGGTGAACTTGCATTGCGTGGGCAGGTGGTTGGAGAGTGTCATCTGATAGACCCGGATGGCGCCGCGGGACAACCACGCTGTTGGCTGGAAGCGCACGGGCAAGAAGGCTTCGAGCACCAGCAAGAGCCCGATAGCCGCGAAGGGGTGGGCCAGGAGCCAGTCGAGCATCCTATGCTTTCGCCGCATCCGCCTCGGCCTTTACCTTCCGGGCCTCTTCGAGAAAGGCGGGGACCAGGTCCTCTTCTTTCACCTTCCGGATGAGCACGCCCTTGCGGTAGATGAGCCCCTCGCCGGCGCCACCGGCCACGCCGAGATCCGCATCCTTGGCCTCGCCGGGACCGTTCACCACGCAGCCCATGACGGCGTAGGTGATGTTCTCATGGTTGATCAGCTTGAGGCCTTCCTCGATCTCGTTGGCCACCCGGTTGAGGTCGATCTGCACCCGGCCGCAGCTGGGGCAGCTCACCATGCGGAAGCCGCCGGTGCGCAGGGCCAGGGAGCGCAGCATCTCGTGGCCCACGCGGCACTCGTCCTCGCCCTCACCGGTGAGGGACACGCGGATGGTGTCGCCCACGCCCTCGGCCAGGAGGATGCCCATGCCAATGCTCGATCGAATGGTCCCACCGAAGGGCGTGCCCGCCTCGGTGATACCCAGGTGGAAGGGGTAGTCCACCTGCTTGGCCAGCAGGCGGTAGGCCTGCACGGTGCGAACCACGTCGCTGGCCTTGAGACTGATCTTGATGTCGCGGAAGCCCTCGCGCTCCAGCACCTCGATGTGGCGCAGGGCACTTTCCACCATGGCCTCGGGCGTGGCTGTGCCGAACCGTTCAAGCAGGTCCTTTTCGAGGCTGCCGCCGTTCACGCCGATGCGAATGGGGATGCCCTTCGATCCCGCCTTGTCCACCACGGCCTTCACGCGCTCCTGGCCGCCGATGTTGCCCGGATTGATGCGCAGGCAGGCGGCGCCGCCGTCCGCCGCCACCAGGGCCAGGCGGTAATCGAAGTGGATATCGGCCACCACCGGGATGGGGCTCCGGTCACAGATCTCGTGGAAGACCTCGCCCGCCTTCTTCGTGGGGACGCTTACGCGGACGATCTCGCAGCCGGCGTTGGCGTAGGCGTAGATCTGGTTGACCGTGGCCTCCACGTCCCGGGTGTCCGTCTTGGTCATGCTCTGGACAGAGATGGGGGCGTCCCCGCCCACCGGCACCTTGCCCACCAGGATCTGGCGGGTGCGCCGGCGGGGCGCGAGGGGCTGGAGTTCCTGATCGGACATGGGGCCTCAATCAAAGATGCCAGTTACCCGTCAATGCAGCAGTCGGTACACATCGCGCGGCCCCTAAGGGACGCG
>JANXYT010000354.1 GCA_025355915.1 Holophagaceae bacterium | reverse complement strand
TTTCCTCGCCCATGGGACATCGACTGTCTTGACGCCATGCTCGTCACAATTGCAGCGCGGGACCCGGGCCGTCAGGTAGGCCGCATGCTGAAAGAAGTCCAAATGGCGCCACGTCCGCTCCTCGGTGTCGTGCGCCTTGCTCGGGTTTCCGCAGACCGGGCAAGGAAAGAAAGATCCCCTCTGGAAATCGACCCGGATGTCCAGCCTCCGGGCGCCGACGTTGAAGTCCAGAGACTCCACCTCCCACGGGGCCTGAAGTCCGAGTGCCGTCTTGAAAAGCTCGTTTGCGTCCATCCCTCTATTGGAACCTAAACTTACCCCTGGCCTACCCCCTACCCACACCATTCAGCGAAGAACCTGTTAATCCTGTCCCCGCTTAAGCATTGTGGTCAACCGAGTGCCCGGCTGCCGCTCGCTCCCCAGGGTTGGAGGGCCTGCAACGCGGGCTGGACGGGCTTGCCGGGGCGCTGGAGGTGGGTGAGTTCGAGGGCGCCATCGGGGGTGGTGAGCCAGGCGCCCTCCTTGCCCCAGTGCAGCTGACCGGGATCGCGGAAGGAGGGGCGAAGGGCCCCCACGCCGCAAACCTTGAGGGCCTGACCCTCCATCTGCAGCTCGGAACCGGGCCAGGGCCACAGGGCCCGCACCTGACGGTGCAGGTCCGCCGCGGGATGGCGCCAGTCCAGGCGGCCCATGTCCTTGCGGAGCTTCGCGGCATAGGTCGCCAGCTCGTGGTGCTGGTCCACCGGCTGGCCACAGCCGCAGAGCAGCAGGGGCAGCTGATCCATGAGCAGCTCGGCGGCATCCACCGCCAGATCCGACAGCAGTCCTTCGGCGGTGGTTTGGAGGCCGATGTCCCGGTGGCTCTGGGCCAGCACGGGTCCTTCATCGAGCCCCGTCGTCAGCCTCATGAGACTGACGCCCGTCTCCTCATCCCCCGCCAGCAGCGCGTGGTTGACCGGGGCCGCGCCGCGCCAGCGGGGCAGCAGGGAGAAGTGCAGGTTCCAGACACCGGCGGGGCAGGACTCCAGCATCCAGCGGGGCAGGATGTGGCCGTAGGCGACCACGATGGCCAGGTCTATTTTCAGGCTCTCCCAGAGCTCCCGGGTCTCCGGCGCCTTCCAGCCGGGGGGTTGATGGATGGCCAGACCCAGCTCCTGGGCCACCCCCTTCACCGGCGGAGATTCCACATGACGGCCCCGGCCTGCGGGCCGGTCGGGATTACAAAAGACCGCCACAACCCCTTCCTCCGCCACCGCCCGCAGCGCAGGGACCGCCGCGCGAGGGGTGCCGAGAAAGGCGATCCGGGTCATCCCCGGGCCTGCTTCAGGTATTTCTTCTGGAGGAACTGGCGCTTCACGGGCCCGAAGTACTCCACGAAGAGCCGGCCCCGCAGGTGGTCGATCTCGTGGCAGAAAGCCCGCGCCATCAGGTCCTCGCCCGTCAGCTCATGCCAGGCGCCGTCTTTGCCGCGATTGCGGATGGTCACCTTCTGGGGACGTTCCAGTTCTTCACGGATGCCGGGAATTGACAAGCAGCCCTCCGGGCCCACCTGCACGCCTTCCTCCCCGGTGATCTCGGGATTGATGAGGATGAGCCTCTGCTCTGGATCCTCGCCGCAGGAGCAGTCGATCACCGCCAGGTTGAGGTTCACACCGACCTGCGGCGCCGCGAGGCCGACCCCCTCCTCGTCGAGAGCGGTCTCGAACATGTCCGCCACGAGCTGTTCCAGCTCCGGCGTCCATTCCCCAATGTCCTTGCTGTTCTTCTTGAGGCGGGGATCCCCCCAGGTGAGCACGGGCAGAACGGCCATTCAACCTCTCCAGCATTCCAGTGTAATCCATCAACGCTCCCGCGGTAATCTGGGGGGTCCGTCTGGAGCCACGCATGCTTCGTTCTTTCCGCCAGGTTTTCAAATCCAACCGCACGCCCATGGCCGCGGTCATGATCGTCGTCCTTCTGGGCCTGGTGGCCTACCTGGCGCCGACGGGGGGCGGGGTTTCCTCGGATTCCGTGGTGGCGCGGGTCTACGGCCGCGAAGTGCTGATGCGCGACCTGGCTGAACACATGCAGGAGCTCTACCAGCGCTACGGGAAGCAGGCCAGCCCCGAGGCCCTCAAGCCCTTCATCCAGTCCCAGGCCCTGCGGGACCTCATGAACCAGAAACTCATGGAGGAACTGGCCGAGCGGCACCACGTGGTGGTCACTGATGAGGAACTGGGCGCCAGATTGAGGGCCAACCTCCGCCAGTACCCCATGTTGTGGGATGCGAAGGGTCATCTGAAGTCCATCGCGGACATGAAACAAGAATACGGATTCAACCCCGCCTTGATGGAGCGCGGGCTGCGTTCCGAGCTGCTGCGGACCAAGCTGG
>JANXYT010000350.1 GCA_025355915.1 Holophagaceae bacterium | reverse complement strand
AAAGAGAAAGCCTTCGAGGCGCAACTGACCTCCCTGGCAGTCGCCTCGCGGTCCATGTTCCACGCAGATGCCGAGGAATACTGTCAAAGCCGGGGTATGACGTTCCATCGGGTCCTGACCGGGCGGTTCTCCAAGGATCCTGCCGAGGAGTCCTTCGAACGCAGCAGCCTGAGCCACTTTGCGGGCAACCCGGCCATCGAACAGAAGGTCGGCCAATTCATCGACGCGAAAGGGGATCCCCGAATCTATGTGCTCAGCCCAGGCCGCCTGAAGGACTCCTGCATCCAGTGCCACAGCGCCTTCGGGGTCGAAATCTTCAAGGAGCACAAAACTGGGGACCTGGTGGCCTCCTTCGGGGTATCCATCTCCAGGGCGGAGTTGTACCGCACCGAGCGGAACCTGCGCATAGTATCCGCCCTGGTGGGCCTGGCCCTCCTGCTCGTGATCAGTGCCCTCGTGACTCACCGTGTGAGGGCTTCCATCCTCTCCCCGCTGGCCCACCTCTCTGAAGCCATCCGAAAAGTTGCGGCTGGCGACATGACGGTGTCGGCCCACGTGGAAAGCCAGGATGAAATCGGCCAGCTGGCAGGCACCTTCAACGGCATGGTGTTCGACCTCAGCCAAGCCCTCAGCAAAATGGGGCAGGCCTCCGAACAGGTGGCCTCGGGCAGCACGGAACTGGCCGCCAGCGCGGAGCAGATGAACCAGACGGTGCAGGAGACCGCCCGCGTGGGCGAAGCGCTTCGCCAAGCGGGGCGGGAGGTGATCGACGCTCTCAGTCAGCTCGATGCCAACGTTGACTCCATGGCTAACCACTCACGCCAGACCGGGGCCCGAGCGGACGAGGCGGTCCAAGACACGGACCGGGGAGCCGAAACGGGCCGGGGCACCGCCCAGGGCATGACGGCCATCCAGGAAGCCACTTCGCGCATCGTGGAGGCAGTGAAGGTCATCCAGGGTCTCGCCCGGCAGACCAATCTGCTGTCGCTCAATGCCGCCATCGAAGCCGCCAAGGCCGGAACTCAGGGCAAAGGGTTCGCTGTGGTGGCCGAAGAAGTCCGTATCCTGGCCGAACGCAGCGGACAGAGCGCCAAAGAGATCGAGGAGACGATCCAGGCCATGCAAGATGCGGTGACCGATGGGGCCGCCAGCGTGGACGTGACCCTCCACCATCTCGAAGCCATCCGGGATCGGATCTCCCAGGTATCTGGGAACATCCGCGAGATCGATAGCCTCAGCCAGGGCCAGGCAAAAACCAGCCAGGAGGTAGGCCGCCTGATGAAGCAGACCGCGGGTCGGCTGGATCAAAATGCCGCCGCCACCCACCAACTGGCGGCTACGGTGCAGGAGATCGCCAAGACGTCGGAAGACCTGTCGCGGGTGGCCGAGAGTCTCAAGGAGACTGTGCAACAGTTCAAGCTGCGATAATCCTGGGCCGCCCGGATGTCCAGGGCGGACCCCGGAACGAACCATGCGCACGCCGAACGGCGGATTCCATTACCTGGATCAGATCAGCTCTGCCGAATCGGGGCGGACCGTGTCGGCGCATCTTGTGGCCAAGCACCCCATGGCCTCCGAGGCGGAATGGCTGGAACGTATCGACTCGGGCCAGGTGCTCCTCGAGGACCGGCCGGCCGGAAGGGATGACCTGCTGCGGGCCGGACAGCGGCTGGTCTGGATCCGTCCCCCTTGGATCGAACCCGAGGTACCCCTCGCCACGGCGATCCTGTACGAGGACGAGGACCTGCTCGCCGTGGCCAAACCCAGCGGCCTGCCCACCCTGCCTGGGGGCGGCGCATTCCTGGATCACACCCTTCTGGCGCTGGTGCGGCAGAGGCATCCCGAAGCCAGCCCCATGCATCGCCTGGGCCGGGGCACCTCGGGCATCGTGCTGTTCGCCCCCACCGCCGCGGCGCGGAAGCCCCTCCAGGCCGCCTTCCAGGATCCCCGGACCCGCAAGGTCTACCGGGCCCTCTGCCAGGGGCACCCCTCGCTGGAGGCCTTCGACATCGCCGCCCCCATCGGGGAGATTCCGTACGATCCCCTCGGCACCCTGCACGCCGCCTGTCCCGGGGGACGCGCCTCCCTCAGCCGGGTCACGGTCCTGGAACGGCGGGCGGACGCATCGCTCGTGGACGTGGAGATCGCCACGGGCCGGCCCCATCAGATCCGCATCCACATGTCCTGGGCGGGCCATCCCCTGGTGGGTGATCCGCTCTATGGCCCCGGCGGCCTACCCCTCCCCGAAACCCG
>JANXYT010000315.1 GCA_025355915.1 Holophagaceae bacterium | reverse complement strand
GCTGGCCCGCCGCCTCCGGATAAGCACCTCCAAGGGCTCCGGCAGCACCACCCGCTATAAGCGCTTCACCAATGGCGGCAGCTTCTTTGTGGCCTCGGCGGGCAACCCGCGCGAACTCCGGTCCACCCGCGCCCGGTTCGTCATCGAGGATGAGGCCGACGGCTACAAGAACGACGTGTCGGATGAAGGCGACCCCGACAAGATCGTCCGCCGGCGTATGGACGAATTCTTCGATGCCCGCCTGCTCATCGGCAGCACCCCAGGCATGCCCTCCGGCGTCAGCCGCATCGAGAAGGCCTACAACCGCAGCTCCCAGGGCATCTACCTGAACCCATGCCCCCAGTGCAACGCCATGGAGCCCTTCCTTTGGCGGGATCCCGCCAAGCCCGAGCGGTACCTGCTGACCTACGAGAAGGACAAGGACAACCAGGTGCTCGTCGATAGCGTGCGCTGGGCCTGCCTGCGCTGCGGCTTCCCCGTCGAAGAGCGCTGGAAGGTGTCTATGATGGAGGCCGGCCACTGGCACCACCGCCGCCCTGGCGTCACCAACGTCAAGGGCTACTTCGCCAACGGCCTCTACGCCATGTTCCTGGGCCACTGGGCCAAGCTGGCGCAGGAGTGGGTCGATGCCCAGGGCGATCAGCTCGAGCTGAAAGCCTTCATCAACCTGAACCTGGCCGAGACCTACAGCGCACCCGGTGAGGCGGTGGATCCCAACGACACCCGCAAGCGGGCCGAGCTGGACGACCGACCCCGGGCCGAAGTGCCCGACGGTGTGGCCCTCCTGACCGTCCAGGTGGACGTGCAGACGGCCACTCCAGGCCGCCTGGAGGCTCAGGTGGTGGGTTTCACCCCCGATGAGCGCGCCTACCTGGTGGATTTCCAGGTCTTCACCGGCAACCCCCAGGAAGGCGCGGTCTGGGAGGATCTGGACGACTGGCTGCTGCAGGGCTGGCGGCACCGGAACGGCGCCCAGATGACCGCCCACATCGTGTTCATCGACGCGCGGGACGGCAACGTGCGCGATGCGGTCTATGATTTCTGCGCGGCCCGGCATGAACGCTGGATCTTCCCCCAGATGGGCATGGACACCCTGGCCTCCAAGGGCTGGGCAGAGGAATCCAGCAGCAAGAAGAACACCCAGCGCATGTTCCTGACCAACACCGACGACTGCAAGCGCGTCTTCTTTAGCCGCATGTCCCTGGATCCAAACGCGCCCAAGTCTGTGCACATCCCGGCCTGGACCAGCCACGAGTACCACGAGCAGCTCGGCGCCGAGAAGCGCATGCCCGTCGTGGATGTCAAAACCCGCAAGACCACCTTCCGCTGGGTGCGGATCCGCCCCCGGAACGAAGCCCTGGATCTCTGGTGCTACGCCTACTCCTGTTGGTGGACCATCACCAAGATCCTCGCGCCCCATCTCGGCGGGCCAGACGGCCGCGCCCACCTCGAAGCCCTGGCCCAGGCCGCCTCCCAGGCCAAGGACCAGGTCACCTATGCCCAAAACAAGGGCCGGAACATCCGTTCCAGGGGCATTTTCTGAAGTTTGTATCGCCGAAGGTTCCAATCTGACTTCGCCATCGGACCAACCCTTGGTCCATGGCAACGGCACTCGAATCGGCCCAGGCACGTCTCGATGCTTACATCGCGGCGGAATTGGCCGTCCTCACGGGCGGGCAGGAGGGTCGCGTGGCCGGTCGGCAGTGGAAAAAGGCCGATCTGCCTGAAATCCGGGCCGCCATCAAGCAGCTACAGGCCGAAGTCGAGGATCTGAAAGCCCAGGCCAGTGGCCAGAGCCGCCTCTATACCGGGGTGCCTCGGTGAATCTGCCCGCCGAACTGCTCGCGCAAGTGCGCGCCGGCATGAAACCCACCAGCCTGGATCGCGTCATCAGCCACGTCGCCCCCTCCTGGGGCATGAAGCGCATGGAGGCCCGGGCCGCCATGTTCGCCTTTGGCGGCGGATCCTGGGCGGGAGGACTGCGGAACACCCCCGAACTGAAGAACTGGAACCCCCTGGCTGCGTCTCCG
>JANXYT010000297.1 GCA_025355915.1 Holophagaceae bacterium | reverse complement strand
CCTCCGCCTTTGCCAAGGCGGAGGCTTTGGCGTGGCGAGGCTGGAAGCCGGAGCCCCCTACTTCGACGTGAATTTTTCGAAGGCCTTCATGAGCTCCATGGGCAGCGGGAAGATGATGGTGCTGTTCTTCTCCGTGGCGATCTCGGCGAGGGTCTGCAGATACCGCATCTGGATGGCCGTGGGATTCTGGCTGATCTTATTGGCCGCTTCCAGCAGCTGCTCCGACGCCAGGAGTTCACCTTCGGCGGCGATGACCTTGGCCCGCTTTTCCCGCTCGGCCTCGGCTTGCTTGCCCATGGCGCGCTGGATCTGCTCGGGCAGGTCCACACTCTTCAATTCCACGCTGGTGACTTCGATGCCCCAAGGCTCGGTGGACCGGTCGATGATCTCCCGCAGCCGCAGGCTCAGCTTCTCCCGGTCGGCCAACAGCTCATCCAGGGTCACCTCGCCGAGGATGCTGCGCAGCGTCGTCTGGGCCATCTGGCTGGTGGCGTAGTAGTAGTTTTCCACGCCGATGATCGCGCCCTTGGGGTCCAGCACCTTGAAGTAGACGACGGCGCTCACCTTCAGGCTCACGTTGTCCCGGGTGATGACGTCCTGGCTTGGCACGTCCATGACCACGGTGCGCAGGCTGACGGTGACCGCAGTCTGGAAGGGCCGCCACACGAAGCAGAGGCCAGGTCCCTTGGGTTGGGCTTCCACCTTGCCCAGGGTGAAGACCACCAGCCGTTCGTACTCGTTCACCACCTTGAGGCAGCTGAACAGGTAGATCAGCAGAAAGATGGCGGCCGGGCCGAAGCAGCCGAACGAGGTAATAAGGGCGTCCATTGAGGACCTCCGGGGAAGTTGCCCCCAGTCTACGCCCTCACGAACGGATTGGTGCCGGCCTCTTCGCCGATGGTGGTAACAGGGCCGTGGCCCGGGATGACGAGGGTGGCGCCCTCCAGCACATACAACTCACGGCGGATGCTCTGCTCCAGCAGGTCCCAACTGCCGCCCCACAGGTCCGTGCGGCCCACGCCACCGCGGAACAAGGTGTCCCCCGCCAACAGCACTTTTCCCTGGGCGAAATCCCCGTGGAAGCAGCAGGACCCCGGCGTGTGACCGGGTGTATGCAGGGTTGTGAGGTCCAGATGTCGCTCGCCGGCATTCAGGCTGGTCATCTCAGGCTGGGGAATCTCGGGCATCCCGAACATCCCCGTTTGCTGGGAAAGGGCCTCGATGAGGAACGTGTCATCGCCGTGCAGGTAGGCGGGGCACTGCCAGAGATCCTGCAACTCGCGGGTGGCGCCCACATGGTCGAAGTGAGCGTGGGAGTGCAGCAGAGCCGTGACCGTGAAGCCCAGGGTCTCCACCCGGCGGCGGATCTTGGCCCCGTCCCCGCCCGGATCCACCACCACGCCATGGCCCGTGGATGGTTCCCATAGCAGCGAACAATTGCAGCCCAACGGGCCCACCGGGAAGGTCTCGAGGTTCAGCATCCTTCCATTGTCCCAAATCCCAGCCTTACCGATAGCTGATAGCTGACGGCCGACAGCTACACTGAGTCGTGGCCGCCGTCCGAACCAACCTCGAGAAATCTCCCATCCTGAAGCGCAAGCTGTCGGACCTGCCCCTGCGCCCGGGCTGCTACCTCTACCGCGACGAGGGCGGGAACCTGCTCTACGTGGGCAAGGCCAAGGTGCTGCGGAACCGCGTGAAGTCGTACTTCCAGCAGAAGCGCCTGGATGCGAAGACGCGGCGCCTGGTGGCGCGCATCTGGGACATCGAACTCATCGTCTGTGAGACGGAGCTGGAAGCCCTGATCCTCGAGAACAACCTCATCAAAGAGAACATGCCCCCCTTCAACATCCTGTTGCGGGATGACAAGAGCTATCCCTACGTGAAACTCACCTGGAAGGAGGCCTTTCCCAAGGTCTTCGTCACCCGCAAGGTGCGCAAGGATGGCAGCCTCTACTTCGGGCCCTTCTTCCCCGCCAGCACCGCCTATCGCACGGCGGAACTGGTCTACCGGTTCTTCCAGATCAGGGACTGCGACATCGACATCGACGGCAAGCGGGGCCGCGCCTGCCTGAAGTACCAGCTGCACCGCTGCACGGCGCCGTGCATATCCGCCGTGAGCCAGGAGGCCTATCGTGAGCAGGCCAAGGAGGCGCGGCTCTTCCTGGAAGGCAAGCGGGACGAGCTGAAAGCCCGGCTGGAGGCCGCCATGTGGAAGGCCGCCGAGGCCGCCGCCTTCGAGCAGGCCGCCCAGCACCGGGACGCCCTCCAGCAGGTGGACGCCTGGTTCACCCGCCAGAAGGCCGCCAGCGCGGATCTCGACGACACCGATGTCTACGGCAGCGCGGTGCTGGACGGCCGGGCCTGTGTCCACCGCCTGATGCTGCGCGAAGGCCGAATGGTGGGCCGCCAGGAGTACCTGCTGGACGACATCGAGACCTTCGATGGCGCCGTGCTGGCCCAGGTGATTCAGCGCGTCTACAGCGCCGACCCCGTGCCTGCCAAGCTTCTTGTGGAAGCCGAACCGGAAGCAGGCGACCTGCTCCGCGAGTGGCTTTCGAGCCTGCGGGGCACCAAGGTCCGCATCCACGTTCCCCAGAAGGGCGAGAAGGTGGATCTGCTGGCCATGGCCCAGGAGAATGCCCGGCTGGCCCTGGAGCGCAAGTTCGAGCCCGCCCGGCTGAATGAGGCGGTGCTCGAAGGCCTGCAGGCCTTTCTGGGCCTCAGCCACCTGCCCCGCCGCCTGGAATGCTTCGACATCAGCCACGGCCAGGGCCGCGAGGTGGTGGCCAGCTGCGTGGTATTCACCGATGGCGTGCCCGACAAGGCCCGCTACCGCCGCTTCAAGATGACCAACGAGCAGAACGATGACTTCGCCAACATGCAGGAGGCCGTGACGCGCCGCTACCGCCGCATCCGGGATGAAAAGCAGGAATTTCCAAATCTGGTCTTGATCGATGGCGGGCTGGGGCAGCTGCACGCGGCGGAAGCTGCGCTCCTGGAATTGGGGCTTGACCAGCTGGAGTTGGCGAGCCTCGCGAAAAAGGAGGAGCTGGTGTTTCGTCCCGGCTCCAGTTCACCGCTGAAGATCCCGAAATCCTCGCCGGTGCTGCAGCTGCTCCAGCGCATCCGCGACGAGGCCCACCGCTTCGCCATCACCTACCACCGGGCCCTGCGGGCCAAGCGCACGCTGCAGACCGAGTTGACGCAGATTCCCGGTATCGGTCCCGCCACGGCGAAGAAGCTGCTCCAGGCCTTCGGCAGTGCCAGCCAGGTGCGCGCGGCCGAAGAGCCGGATCTCGTCCTTGCCATCGGCGCCGCCGCGGCCCGGAAGGTACTGGCCTGGCGGACCAGGCAGACCAGCGACGTCAAGTAGTCAGCGCCCGCCCTCGATTTTGCTCAACTCGGACCGGGCGGCGTCGCTACCCTTCTCCGCGGCCTTTCGGTACCAGTAGAGGCCCTTCTCCCGATCCTGGGGGATGTCCAGGCCGTAGTAGTACATGACGCCAAGCATCCGCATGGCGTGGGCATCTCCGGCCTTGGCCTGCTCAAGGTAGATCTGTGCACCCGAGGCTGGGGCCTGGGCCGAGGCGGCTGACGGGGGAGGCAACGATTGAGCTGCAGGTCCCCTAGAGAACACTAGGTAGGCGGCTGCGCCTATCACCATCAGCGTGCTGAGACCGACGGGCAGCTTCCACGGGATGGGCCTGGGTATCGCTGGGCCAAGGGATCGATTCTGGGTCTGCCCGGCAGCCGCGGTTGGCTGATCAACTTTTTGCAAGCGGATCGGAGACTCGTCGAGCTTGGGCCGAGGGAGTTTCTGGGTCCGGTCGGACCCGGTCGTCGAGACGGTCAAGGGCGGTTCCAGGCTGCTGACATCAAGATAGTCCGAGATGTTCAGTTCCTGGGTACTGTAGGGATCTAGAGGTGCCCTCACGGGCAGGGGTGATTTGGCGTCCGGGGCGGGTTCTCGATTCATGGAACCGATGGAGTCGGGGTCACGCATACACCCTCCTTGGCGGATGGGACCTCCCAGCATACCTGGGTGCGTCAATTCTATATGCTATTCGCCCATCGATGGTACCGGGGAACCAGGGTGACAAACAGCACCGGGGTCAGCAGGATGAAGCCCCAGGCATGGCGGGCCGACTGGCTACCAACGAGGATCCAATAGACCAGCCCGCAAAGGCTGCTGGCTTCGAAGACCGCCGCGTAGAGCAGGCCTTCCCGCAGGATGACGGCGGGCCGCAGGGCCGGTGGCAGGGCCTTGAATTCGCGCAGCTGGCGACCACTTCGCCACCACACCCAGGCCGCCGATAGGAACACCAGGCCCGTGAACAGGTAGCCCACTTGCTGATAGATCCCCACGGGAGCCTCGGCCCCGGGAGGAACCACTCCCGACAGCAACAGGACCCCGATTAGCCCTGGCGTGCCGAAGCAGAGCGCCAAACCAAGCGCATAGGCCATTCGATGGGCGGATTGGAGGGGATCGGTCGCGCCGTTCATGCGGCCTCGGCGGCCTTAGTGCGCCTAACAAAACCCCCACGTGGCCGCGCGAG
>JANXYT010000246.1 GCA_025355915.1 Holophagaceae bacterium | reverse complement strand
CCGGCAACACCGTCTATGCCGCCACTTGGCTGGGCGTCTATCGCACCACGAACGGTGGCACGACCTGGAGCGTCTTCGGCACGGGCCTGCCCCAGGGCCGGGCCACAGACATCTGGGTGGCCCCGGACAGTTCCAGCGTCCGAGTGGCGACCTGGGGCCGCGGTGTGTGGGAGATGGTGAACGCCCCTGTGGTCGGCACCGTCAACATCACTCCGGCCACGGCCTTCCTCTACACCGGGGATATCGCCACCTTCACCGGTACCGTGAACGGCGTCGGCACGGTCACCTATACCGCCACTGGCGGCACGATCACCACCGGAGGCGTCTACACCGCGGGGAGCACGGCTGGCGACTATACGGTCACCGCCACCAATGCCGCCGACGCCACCCAGAAGGCCGTGGCCAATCTCGCCGTTGTGGCTCCTCAACCGGTCACCTTCTCGACTCAACCCCAAGGCATGACGGCCGCCGTGGGTCATAAGGCCACGTTCACCGTTATTGCCTCGGGGAGCGGTACCCTCACCTACCAGTGGAAGAAAGGGGGCGTGGCCATCACGGGCGCCACCGCGGCCAGTTACACCACGGCTGCCCTCACCCTTGGCGATTCCGGATCCTCATATACCTGCGAAGTGACAGGTCGAGTTGGTACGGTGGCCTCGAGCCCGGCCACGCTCACGGTCCAGTCGCTCGGCCCGGCCGTGACCGCAAGTAACAACACCGTGACCCTCATCCCGGATGCTGTCTCCGCCACCACGGGCGGGCCGATCATTGACGTCCCCTTCACCGTGTCTGGTGTCAGCGGCAACGTGGGCGAAGTCACCTTCTCCCTCTACCTGACCCACACCTATGTGGGCGATCTGGTCATTTCCCTGGTGGCCCCCGACAATTCACCCGTGATCCTCAGCAACATGGCTGGTTCCGGCGCGAACACCTCCCCCACGGGGGCCGCCTTGGGCACCAGTTGTGGCAGCTATGCCGTGTTCTCGGATCTGGGGGCCTCCTCGATTGCGGGGCAGGTATCTCCGCCCGCCATCGTGGGCACCTTCCGTCCGTCCTTCCCGCTGGATGCGTTCAATGGGAAGGCGCCGAACGGGGTCTGGAAAATCCGCTTCCAGGACTTCGGCCTCGGGGATACCGGGAGCTTCCAGTGCGGTGTCCTGTCCGTGAAGCCGCTGGTGGGTGTTTCCGTCGACCTGAACGGTGATGGTGTGACGGACCTCCGCGACCTGCTCTTCTTCGCCAAGTACTACGGGACCACCAATGCCATCTGTGACTTGAACGGCAATGGAACGGTGAATGACGCCGACCTCGCCCTACTGCTTGCCGGACTGTGACGGAGACGACCATGACCCCGATGAATAAGCTCCTCTCCATCACCGCCGCGCTGGCGCTGACAGGATTCCTGGCCTGCGGAGGTGGCGGCGGAAGCAACCCACCACCACCCCCTCCACCCACGGCCACCGGCTTGGCCTACACCGATCCCACCACCGGCACCTACCTCCTGAAGAAGAACCCGACCCTTTCGACTTCCACCCACATCGTCCTTGATCTTGTGGGCCCGGCCGGGACCGGCACCGGCGTCAGCGCGACGCTCAGCGCCGACACCACGAAGGTCACCTGGGTCAATGTTGCTACCTCGGATGCTGCCAACACCTTCGTCCAGAACGGCACGGCCTTCAACCTGGGCGCCGCCCCCCAGATCCTCAAGGGCAAGGTCATTGGCGACGTCCTCCAGATCACCGCCGCACAGAAGGGCTTCGCTAGCCCTGTTTCCCTGAACGCCCCGCTGCTGCGCATCGCCCTCGACCTCAAGGCCTCGCAGCCCACCGGCGCCATCACCTTCAGCGCCGACAGTACGAAGTGCCAGGTGCTGGACGGTGCGGGCACCATCACCGCCATCACCGTCTCCGTGGGCACCCTCACCGCCCAGTAGAGCTGCACGCCACCGATCCGAAGCGCCCGGGCATGCCGGGCGTTTTTTGCGCGTGAGCATTTCGCTATCCCGTGAGACACTGGGCGATCGTCTGTACTCGGGTGCCCATGCCGCACACGCACTTCCAGCTTCTCTCGAACTGTTCGGATGATCAGCTCCGAACCATCTGCGAGCGACGGCGTCTGCCCATCCCCATCCGCGGGGAAGACGGGGGCGAAGGCCGGATGCGCCTGCTCAAGACCATGGTCTTCCACCTGGAAGATCACAAACGGCTGTCCGACACCCTGGCCGACCTGGACAGCGGGTCGCTGGTGGCGCTGAAACATCTCGTCAATGAGGAAGCCTTCCCCGAAGCCGACCTGGTTGCGATCCTCCGGGATCTGGGCCTGATCCTTCCGGCCGGAACGGGTTGGGCCGTGGCCGAGCGGGTGGCGGATGCCCTGGAGGATTTCGACGAGGGTGCCTTGAGCTTCCAGACGCCCACGGAGGTGAAGCTGAAGGCCGCCGAGCCCTTCCGCTTCTCCCTGGCCCTCACCAGCGTCCTGCTGCGGTGCGTGGCGGGCCTGCGCGTGCTCAAAGGCGG
>JANXYT010000374.1 GCA_025355915.1 Holophagaceae bacterium | reverse complement strand
TTTCGGCGGGCTGGAAGATGCCTTCTTCGCCCTTCACGCCGGTGACAGCACGCTGGATGCGAGCCTGGTTGCGCAGCGCCTTCATGGCCGCTTCCATGTCCGCGGGCATGGGAGCCGTGACGGTGACCTGTTCATCGGTGACGGGATGTTTGAAGCCGAGCAGCTCGGCGTGCAGCGCCTGGCGGTCGAGGAGGGGGCTCTCCACGCCGTAGACCTGATCGCCCAGCAGGGGGAACCCCCGGTCCGCGAACTGCACGCGGATCTGGTTCCGGCGGCCGGTCTCCAGTTTCACTTCCACCACGGTGTGGCCCGGCAGGCGCTCCACCACGCGGTAGTGGGTCACGGCCTCCTTGGCGCCGGCGGGCATGCGCTTGCCGCCACCGGGGCCCTTGCGGGGCGTGGCCACGGCCATCTTCAGGGACTTGACATGTTCGATGAGGTGCCCCGCCAGGGTGCCGCTGTTCTCGGGCAGCTCGCCCACCAGCACGGCGCAGTAGATGCGCTGAAGGCGGTGCAGCTCGAAGTGCTTCTTCAGGCCATGCAGGGCCTCGGGGGTTTTCGCGAAGACCAGCACGCCGCTGGTGAAGCGGTCGAGGCGATGGACGATGTAGAGCTGGAATCGCTTGAAGCCGCGGCGGCGGAAGGATTCGGTGATGGCCTCGGCGAGGTTGGGCTCCCCCGCCTGTTCCGTGGGCACCGTGAGGAGACCCGCAGGCTTGAACACAAAGAGCAGGTGGGTGTCCTCCCACAGGGTTTCAAAGGGGCCGGCCTGCAGCTTGTGGGCCGGGGGCAGCACGTCATAGGTCTGTTCGGGGTCGAAGGACACTTTCACGGTGTCACCTGGTTTCAGGCGGTGGCCATGCTTGGTGGTGTCCTCCCCGTTCACGCTGACGCAGTGGCAGTCGATGAAGCCCTTGGCCTGCCGATGGCTGATCACCATCACCTTGTGCAACTCGGAGGCCAGTGCCGCGCCCTCATGTTCCGTCTGCCATTCCCGTTCGATGCGTGCCATGGCGTCGCTCTCCGTCATCGCCCTGCGTCCTTACAAACGCCAAGCGGACCATCAGCAGACCACGGAAAGCCTTAGATTCCTAATGAAATAAGGGAATTCAGGGCAGGCGGAACGGATGCCTGCATCGTTATTGGCTGGGAACCGCGGCCTTCATTTTATGGGTGACAACCGGTGGTGAACTCCCCGCGATCTCCGCGCCTCCGCACGAAAATACAGAACAGGAAACTCACGCGGAGAGGTGGAGATCGCGGAGATTGAATGCGCGTGATTTCTTCCTTCGCGCTCTCAACCTCCTCTGCGATGAGACAGCATTCCCACAAACTCCGGAAGATCCAAAAAAGGGAGCGGCAGAACCGCTCCCTTTTCGTGTCGTGCCAGCGAACGGCTACTTCTTTGCGCCCTTGGAGAAGTCGCCGGCCTTCACCACCACGAAGGCCTCGGGGTGGAGGTGCTTGCGGAGGGCGGCATTCACTTCATCGAGCTTCAGGGCCTTCACCTTCGCTTCGAGCTCCGCCTGGAAGCGCACCGATCGGCCAAGGTAGAGGCTGCGACCCAGCCAGGCGGCGATGGCGCGGTCCTCCTGGCGTTCGGTCTGCTCGTTCTGGAGCCACGTGGTGCGGGCGAAATCCAGTTCCTCCTGGGTGAAGCCCCCCTGCAGGGCTTTCTGGATCTCGTCATCGAAGGCCGCTTGCAATTTGTCGGCATTCTCGGGCGCGTAGATGGCATAGGCCTGCCAGATGGTGATGGGGTCCAGGTTGCCCACATTGGCGAAGGAGCCCGCTCCGTAGCTGAAGCCCTCTTTCTGCCGCAGGCGATCCGCGAGGCGGCTCTTCAGGGCACCACCGCCCAGGATCTGGTTGGCCATCAGGAAGGCCGGGTAGTCAGCGTCCGTATCCTTCATGGCCCAACGGCTCTGGGCCAGGAAGAAGGCCCCCTTCTTGTCCGGTGCCTCCAGGGCCTTGTGCTGAGCAGCGGGCACCTTCATGCGGCCGACGATGCGCTCGTAGGGGGCCGGGGAGGCCCAGTTCCCGAAGAGCTCAGTCACCAGCTGTTGCACTTCGGCGGTGTCGAAATCGCCCGAGGCGGCGAACTCGGCATGATTGGCGCCGTAGAAGGCCTGATGGAAGGCCTTCAGGTCGTCCGGCTTCACGGCCTTGAGTTCTTCGATGCGGGCATCGGGACCGCGGTAGGCCGAGGGATGGCCCGCCGGGTAGGCCTCGAAGGTCTGGCCCATGAACTCCATGGCCTTGGCCTGGGGCTCGTTGCGCTGGGCTTCGATGCCGGTGGTCTGCTGCTTCACCAGCGTCTCCAGTTCAGAGGCCGGGAAGGCGGGCTCGCGCAGCACCTCGGCCACCAGCCGGAGGGTGGCGGCCAGATGCTCGCGCGGCACGCTGATGGTGACCTTGGCCACGGTGGCCGTGCCATTCACCTCAACCTGGGCCTTCATCTTGTCGAAGGCGTCGGTGAGTTCCTGGCGGGTGTGCTTGGTGGTGCCGCGCATGAGCATGGCACCGGTCATGGAAGGCGCGGCCTGGCGGTCCATCAGATCCGCTTCCCGGCCGAAGCGCAGGGCGAGCTGCAGAGAAGCCATGGCGCCCTTGGTCTTCCGGGAGAGCAGGGCTCCCTTCAAGCCATTGGGAGCGGTGAAGCGCACCGTGCGGACGTCGACATTCTCGGGGCTGGCGTCGAAGGCCTCGCCCTGGGCGATGACTTCCTTGCCCTTGTAGTCCTTCACCAGGGAGGCGATGTCCTGGACCGCGGGAATCTCGGTGCGATCAGGTTTCTCGGTGGGAACGTACTGGGCCAGGGTGCGGTTGCTGGTCTTGAAGACGGTTTCGGCCACGCCCTGGACCTGATCAAGCTTGGCGGCCAGGGACCAGTCGCGGTCAAAGAACAGGTGGCGCCAGTCGCCGACGGCCATGCTGTCGCTGAGGGCCACGGCCAGATTCTTGGTGTCCGAGAAGGTCTGGTCCACCATCTTGCGGACCTTGGTCTGGGCGCGGTCCAGCTCGGTGGCGGTGAATGGATTGGCCTTCAGGTTTTCCAGTTCCTTGAGGAGGACTTCCTTGGCCTTCTCCGCGTCCCCGTCCTTGGGCAAGGTGACCCCGAACATGAGGAGACCCGGATCCAGGGTCGGGAAGACGATGGGGAAGACCTGGGCCGCCAGCTTGGTTTCCACCAGGGCCTTGTAGAGGCGGCCACTGGGGGCGTCAGCGAGGATGGAGGCGGCCAGATCCAGGTAGCTGCGGCTGGCGTTGAAGCCGGGGGCGATGTGGTAGCCGACCATGACCACGGGAATGCCACCCACCCGGCGCACGGTGACGCTGCGCTCGCCGTCCTGGATGGGATCCATCGTGTACGTGGGTTCGATGACCCGGCCCGGTTTGGGCAGCACGCCGAAGGTCTGGTTGATGCGGGCCAGGGTCTTGGCCTCATCGAACTTGCCCGCGACCACCAGGATCGCATTGTCCGGCTGGTAGTACTTGGCATAGAAGGCGCGGAGGTGAGCCACATTCACCTTCTCGATGTCCGTGCGGGCGCCGATGGTGGACTTCCCGTAGTTATGCCAGTCATAGGCCACGGACTGGATGCGCTGGAGGGTCACGCGGATCGGGTTGTTCTCGCCGGTTTCGAACTCGTTGCGCACCACGGTCATTTCGCCGCTCTTGCCATCCTTGCCCCACAGCGTCTCGGCGTTGAAGTGGCTGTTCACCATGCGGTCGGCTTCGAGGTCGAGGGCCTTGGCGAGGTTCTCCTCCGTGGCCGGGAAGGAGATGTAATAGTTCGTGCGGTCCAGCCAGGTGGTGCCGTTGAAGTCGCCGCCGAGTTCATTCAGCAGCTGGGGCACGTTGGGGTGCTTGGGCGTGCCCTTGAAGACCATGTGCTCCAGCAGGTGGGCCATGCCCGTTTCGCCGTAGCTCTCGTGGCGGCTGCCCACCAGGTAGGTGATGTTGGTGGTGATGGTGGGCTTGCTGGCATCCGGGAAGAGCAGCACGCGCAGGCCGTTGGCCAGGTGGTACTCGGTGATGCCCTCCACCGTCGTCAGCTTGATGGGGGCGGGCAGAGGGGCAGGTCTGGTGGTTTTCGCCTGGGTGGCCACCTTGACTGCGGGCTTGGCCGGCTTCGGGGCATCCCCTGCCACCAGCGCGAAGGCCAGCGCCCCGCACAGGGGCAAGGTGAGTCGACGGGAGAAGGGCATGGTGCCTCCAGGCTGTGAAAGATCCCTCGGTGGGAAGGCCCTCATCTTACGAGATGTCCAGGTGGTAGGGTTGTTAAGAAATGTTAAGCGCTCGGTGGAAGCCCCGTCGTGGGAGAGATATAGACATGAACCGACCTGTTAGGGGGGCCCGAATGAACTGTGATATAGCCAACAAAATCATAGAGTTCATCTTCGATGCCACAGGCATGTACGCGATCATCTGCGATGAAGACGGCACCATCGTCGCCGCCAAAGTCAGTTCCCGCATCGGCAACGTCCATTCCGGCGCGCGCAAGATGCTCCGGGAGAAGCTGCCCCACATCATCATCACCGCCGAAGAGGAGGCCGCCTCCGGCGGGGTCATCAAGGCGGGCATCAACATGCCCCTCAGTCACAACGATGACGTGATCGGTTCGATCGGCATCACGGGAGATCCCGAAAAGACCTTGCTGGTGACCAGGATGGCCGCTGGCCTGATTTCGAAGGACCTTCGCGAGCGGGAAATGCTCGAGGTCCTCCTGGGTCATGCGGCGCAAATGGACACCTCCATCACGACCATCGCGTCCACGGTGGAACAAATGAGCTCCTCCCAGGCGAAGGTATCCAGCATGGTCGACGAGGTGGAACAGCTCGTGATCACCTCCTTCGAGGACATCAAGACCACCGATGAAGTGGTGGAAACCATCCAGTCCATTGCCAGCAGCACCCAGATGCTGGGTCTGAACGCGGCGATTGAAGCGGCCCACGCCAAGCAGCATGGCCGAGGGTTTGCCATTGTGGCCGAGGCCGTCCGGAAACTGTCAGAGCAGTCCAGCGAGTCCGCCGAATCCATCAAGGCCACCCAGGCGCATCTCAATGAATCCATGAGCCGGGTCGTGGACTTCTCGAAGGACCTGACGGCCCAGACCCACGAACAAACCCTGGCGACCCACGCCATCGCCGAGCTGGTGATGGACCTGAAAAAGGTCAGCGAGGCCTTGATGGCCATGACGAAGACCTAGCTTCACCGTTCAGGTCGTGAGGAGGCCCTGAAGGTTCTCCTGCCAGGCCGTCCGCAGGTCCGCGAGCCGCAAGCCCTTCCCCCGGTTGGGCGCCCCCTGGAGCAATCCCTGGGCACTGGGGTGGGGCAGGGCATGGAGGTCAAAGGCTGGGGCGTCCGGGAGGCGGCTGAGGACCCACTGGGCCCGCTTGCCGAACGCAATGACCCGCAAGGGGGCGGTCAGGCCTTTCGCGGCCCGCGCCAGTTCCGCCGAAAGGCGCGCGAGGTTGGCGGGATCCAGCAGATCCCGATTGGAGGGCGCGTGAAAATGCTCACCATCCTTGGTGGGGCAGGCCGGGTAGGCGTTGCTGAGGGCCGTGCCGTGCAAGTGCGGGACCAGCCCCAGGGCCTTGAAGCGTGCGCCGTCCCAGTCCTCCCAGGCCGCCTCGGGCACCTCCGCCCGGCCCGTGGCGACGAGGGCGCGGTACACGGTGATGCCGGCGCCATCGCCCCAGAACGGGATGCCCGACTGGTCCGCGCCACGAGGGCCGGGAGCTTCACCGAAAATCATCACCGACACGGGGCCTGATTCAGGGAACAACGCGGAGACTGGGTTGGCTTGGATGCGGGGCATGGGCAGATCTCATTCCATATCTCAGCGAGGCAGAGCCAAACCATCCGGCCGGCCCCAATCATGGTGCCGCGCTGAGCCAGCGCGGGCCCTCGGTGAGAGGCTCACCCTTGAGGCTGCCCCTCCTTCATCAGGGTAGAAAGCGCCTTGAACTGGGGGTGATTCTTGTCCCGCGCCCACTCGAAGG
>JANXYT010000184.1 GCA_025355915.1 Holophagaceae bacterium | reverse complement strand
CTTCCTGCTGTCGGGCTACGTGGTGCTCGACAACACGACCATGCCCGTGGTGGGCGATCCCAAGACCGTCAACGACACCTTCCTCGATCAGGTGGTGGCCAGCGCCAAGGCCGCCATCGACAAGGCCGACGAGCTGGGTGTGATCGATCCCAAGCGGGTGGGCGTGGGCGGCCACAGCTACGGCGCCTTCATGACGGCAAACCTGCTGGCGCACTCGAACCTGTTCAAGGCGGGCATCGCCCGCAGCGGCGCCTACAACCGCACCCTGACGCCCTTCGGTTTCCAGAGTGAACGACGGACGCTGTGGGAGGCCCCGGAGATGTATTTGAAGGTCTCGCCCTTCATGGCGGCCAACCACTTCCATGCGCCGATCCTGCTCATCCATGGCGAGGCCGACAACAACTCGGGCACCTTCCCCCTCCAGAGCGAGCGCCTTTACGCGGCCCTCAAAGGCAATGGCCAGTCCGTCCGCTACGTCACCCTACCCTTAGAAAGCCACGGCTACAGCGCCCGCGAATCCGTCGAACACACCCTGTGGGAGATGATCCGCTGGTTCGATCTGCACCTAAAGCAGGCTCACTGACCTGGCTGTTTAGCCGCAGACCCTACTCCACCACCGCTCCGCTGTCCGGCCACCGCTTGGTGTCCGCCGCACCTTCGATCAGGCCGTCCCGGACGAGGATGACCTGGGCACAGCCCTGTTTAGGCACTTCCTTGAGAACGTGGCCCATGGCCTTCAAGGCTTCTTTGGTGGTGGCGGGCAGATTCGCTTCCACCTGGATGCGGTCCGGCAACCACTGGTGGTGGAAGCGCGGCGCGTCCACCGCGGCGCGCGCATCCAGGCCGAAGTCCACCACATTGAGCACCGTGTTCAGCACGGTGCTGGGGATGGTGCGCCCGCCGGGGCTGCCGCTCACCATGAAGACCGATCCACCCTTCACGAGGATCACGGGGCACATGCTGGAGAGCGGCCGCTTGCTGGGCTGCGCGAGGTTCGGCGCCGTGCCGATGAGGCCCGTGGCGTCCGTCTGGCCCGGGGTGGCATTGAAGTCGCCCAGCTCGTTGTTGAGCAGGAAGCCTGCGCCCGGCACGATGCGCTTCAGGCCGTAGCTATCCTCCAGCGTATAGGTGAGGCTCGCCGCATTGCCCTTCCCGTCGAGGACGGAAAGATGCGTGGTCTCCGGCCGGTCCCTCGGCCAAGTGAAGCGGTCCGGCGCCGATACGGAGGCCCGGTCAGGATGAATCGTGGCGCGAAGGTCCGCTGCGTAGGCCTTGGAGAGCAGCCGGGGCAGAGGGATCTCTTGGCTGAAAGCGGGATCTCCCAGAAACCGGGCCCGGTCCGCGAAGGTGCGGCGCAGGGCCTCTGCGGCCAGGTGGATGGTCCTGGGCGTTCCGGCACCTGCGGCCTTCAGATCGTAGCCTTCGAGCACGTTCAGCGCCTCGATCAATACCTGGCCACCTGAACTGGGCGGCGGCGCGGCCAGCACCTCCACGCCACGGTAGGTGCCCCGCAGGACCTCGCGCAGGATGGGCCGGTAGGCGCGCAGATCCGCAGCGGCGATCAAGCCGCCATTCGCTTTCATGTCGCGCAGGATCAACCGCGCGGTTTCGCCGCGGTAGAAGTCAGTCCAATGCCTGGAGAGGCGGACCAGGGTGCGCGCCAAGTCCCGCTGCACCAGCCGGTCCCCGGCCCGCAGCGGTGCGCCCTTGCGGCTGAACTGGGCCAGCGTGGGCGCGTGTTTCCGAAACTCCGGCAGGTGCCCCGCCAGGCTGGCTGCCTGGTTCTCCGTCAGCACGAAACCCTCGCGAGCCTGGCGGATGGCGGGACGCAGCAGCCGTGCCCAGGGCAGGCGACCCTCCCGCTTCCAGGCCGCATGCAGCCCCGCCACCGTGCCGGGCACGCCGACCGAGGCCAGGCTTTCGTGGTGCCGCGCCTCGTCGTAGACGCCATCGGTCAGCCACATGCGGGAATGGGCCTGGGCCGGAGCCGTTTCACGAAAATCGATGAAGGAGGTCTGAGCGACCGCAGACCTCGACAAAAGGAAGCCGCCGCCTCCCAGGTTGCCCGCAGCCGGATGCACCACCGCCAGGCTGAAGGCCGCGGCCACGGCCGCATCCACCGCGCTGCCGCCCTCCCGCAGCACCTGGGCGCCCGCTTCCGAGGCCAACCGTTCCTGGCTCACCACCACACCACCCCCGACGCTGCGAGGCGCCTGGGCGGAGGCCACCAACGTGAGGAACAGCAGCAGGGCCGGTCGGATGCGCAAGGAAGCTCCGGAAGATCGAACCCTTAGAGTCTGTCATCCTTGGGACCATGTCTCGCATGGCTTCCATCCACGGTCCCACCCTCCAGACGCCCGGCGAGGAACTTGCCAACAGCCTCACGCATGGCCTGGGGGTGGCCCTCTCCATCGCGGCCCTGGTGGTGATGGTGGTCCTCGCCTCGCTCCACGGCACCGCCCGGGATGTGGTGGGCGCGTCCATCTTCGGCTCCAGCCTGATCCTGCTCTACCTCATGTCCACGCTCTACCACGCCTTCCGCGGACGCCGGGTGAAGCTGGTCTTCAAGGTCTTCGACCACTCGGCCATCTTCATGCTCATCGCCGGAACCTACACGCCCTTCTGCCTATCCGCCCTGACCCGGGCCCACCCCGGCTGGGGCTGGACCCTCTTCGGCATGGTGTGGGGCCTGGCTGTGCTCGGCATCGTGTTCAAGGCCGTGTTCTACGCCAAGCTGGCGAAGCAGGCCTTCCGGCCGCCGGCGGTGGACCATCTCCACGCCGTTCCCTCCGACACGGACATGGACCCCGCCTTCGCGAAGCGCATGGGCTGGATCTCCACGGTCATCTACCTGCTCATGGGCTGGCTGATCGTCATCGCGGCCAAGCCGCTGGGGCAGTCCGTGTCGACTCACGGGCTGTACTGGCTGTTCGCGGGCGGCGCCTTCTACAGCCTGGGCGCCGCCGTCTACAGCCTGGAAAAGCTGCGCTTCCACCACGCCATCTGGCATCTCTTCGTCATGGGCGGCAGCGCGTGCCACTTCTTCGCCGTACTCTTCCACGTGATCCCGGGGAAGGGATGAGGCCGTGATCCCCCTGGCCCACCTGCCGGGTTACGCCCAGTGGGGCGCCCACCTGGACGAGCTGCTGGCGCGACCCGAGGCCCTGTGGGTCTATGGCCCCACCGGCTCGGGCGTTTCGACACTGGCGGCGGATCTGGCGAAGCGCAGGGAGCTGCCGTGGCTTGAGGCCGGCAGCCTGGAGGAAGCCGCAACCTGGCTCGCCTCCCATCCCCGGGGCACCGTGGCCGCTCAGGCCGCCGCGCCCAGCCACCTGCCTTGTCTGTCCCTGCGCCTGCCGGGCCTGGATGAACACCCCGAGGCCATCTCTGCGCTCCTGGCTGCCTTCGCGGTGGAGGAAAGCCTGGAAGGCCCCTTGCCTCCGGTTCTTGGCGCCCTGCCCTGCCCGGGCAACCTGCGGGAGCTGCGGAACCGCCTGCTGCGCTGGAAGCTGCTGGGCCAACTCCCGGCCTTGGAGCCCGCCGGCCCTCCCCGCTTCGAGGCCGAGGATCTGGCCTCCAACCTGCATGAGCTGGAGCGGTTCCTGCTGCACCAGGCGCTGCGGCGGGCCTATGGCAACCGGGTGGAGGCCGCCCAGCGCCTGGGCGTGAGCCGCCGCCAGCTCTACCTGCTGATCCGCCGCCATGGGGATCCCGTGCGCGGGGAGCCCGCCGCCGGTGATCTGCCGCGCCGGATCTTGAAGCGCCAACCCGCACAAAACTCCAGTCCCGATCAGGGCATCCGATAATGGATGGAGCGGCCTCGTTGGCCGCATGGATGCTGAGCTATGGCAACTCCCCTTCGGGTGCTGGTGGTGGACGACGATCCCGGAATGCGGGATGGCATGGCGATGAGCCTCAAACGGTCAGGTTTCTTTGCGGAGCAGGCCCGCGGCGGTGAGGAAGCCCTGCGCATGGTACGGCCCGGCGCCTACGACGCCGTGATCACCGATCTCCGCATGCCCGGCATGGACGGGTTGCAGCTGACCGCCCGTTTGAAGGCTGTGGATCCTGCCCTGCCGGTGCTGCTTATCACCGCCTTCGGCAGCCTGGACTCCGCCCGGGAAGCCATGCGCCTCGGCGCCTTCGACTTTCTCTCCAAGCCTTTCAGCCCGGAGGAACTCACCACGGCCCTCAACAAGGCCCTGAAGTCCGAGGGGCATCTCAAGGCCGAGGAACCTTCCCAGGCGCCGGTGATCCTCACGCAGGATCCAGTCCTGGTCGAAACCCTGGCCCTGGCCCGCCGCGCCGCCGACAGCCGCGCCACCATCCTCATCCAGGCCGAAAGCGGCACCGGCAAAGAACTGCTGGCCAAGCTCATCCACGGCTCCAGCCCCCGCCGGAACGGCGCCTTCGTGGCCATCAACTGCGCCGCCATTCCCGAAAACCTGCTGGAATCCGAACTGTTCGGCTACGAGAAAGGCGCCTTCACCGGCGCCACCGGCATGAAGCAGGGCCGCTTCGAGCAGGCCGACGGCGGCACGCTGGTGCTCGATGAAGTGGGCGAACTGCCCCTGGGCCTCCAGGGCAAGCTGCTGCGGGTGCTCCAGGAGCGCACCGTGGATCGGCTGGGGGGCACCCGGCCCATCCCGGTGGATGTCCGCCTCATCGCGCTGACCAACCGCGACCTCCAGGCCGAGGTGAAGGCCGGACGGTGCCGGGAGGATCTCTACTACCGCCTGACCGTCATTCCGCTGGACCTGCCGCCCCTCCGCAGTCGGCTGGGCGATCTGAACCTGCTGGCCCTGCACTTCACCGAGCGCTACGCCCGCGAGAACGATCGGCCCGTGCCCGAGCTGGTGCCGAGCTTCTTCGCCGCCTTGGCGCGCCATCCCTGGGCCGGCAACATCCGCGAGCTGGAGAACGTCATCCAGCGCTGCGTGGTGCTCAGCCAGGGCCGCCGGCTCAGCCAGCAGGATCTGCGCTGGCTGCTGCCCGCCGAGGCCTTCGAAGGCCTGCCCGAAGATCCGCCGGAAAGCATCGTGATCGAGGCCTGGACACCGCCCACCGCGCCCATCGCCCCGCGGGAAGCCGCCGCGCCCGAGGGTGCCGTGGTGGCCGATCCCCGAAAACCCCTGGTGGGCGTGACCATGGGAACCGCCGTGGTGCTGCCCTTGGGTCTGAGCCTGCCCGAGCTCGAACGCTTCTGGCTGCTCTCGACCCTCAGCGCCCTCAAAGGCAACCGCACCCACTGCGCCGAACAGCTCGACATCGCCCTGCGCACCGTGCGGAACAAGATCAACGAGTACAAGGCCGATGGCTATGCCATTCCGGCCAGTCAGCGCGGGCGGGACGACGAATGAATAGCGACCAAGATTCCAAGATCGGATAGTCCACGCCAGAAATCGCGGAGCACGCTGGGAAGAGAATTGTCCTACTCCACCTTCTTCAAGATGGGGCGAACGACGAGGGTCTTGTCCCCGCCCCAAATCGTGGTGGAGTGATGCAGCCATGAGAGGCGGTCAAATGGAGGCAGGCAACCATCAGGAGATCCGGCAACTGCTTGACGACTACTTGCAGATGTATGCATCCCGCGATGATCGGCTCACTGCGAATTTCAGCGAGGATTTTACCGGCTTTACGGGGGGTGGGGATTTCCTGGTCCAGGACCGGGAAGAATGGGTCGCGATTACCCGCCAGGACTTCGCCCAGATCAAGGATCCGATCCGAATCGAACTCAAGGACCTTGCCATCCAGTCACTGGCCGAGACGATCGCCGTTGCGACGAGTTTTTTCACCATCCACCTGCCCATAAAAGACCACGTTCTGTCACGCGAGACCGCGCGCTTGGTGCTGATATTCCGCAAGGAAGATGCAGGCTGGAAAATCTCGCACAGCAGCATTTCCATCCCCTATTACCTGGTTCAGGAGGGCGAAGTCTATCCCCTGAAAGAACTGGTGGAACGCAATTGCTCGCTGGAAACGGTTGTCGCCGAACGAACGACGGAACTGCATGCCCAGAACCTCGCACTCTCCGAGGCCATGGCCAAAGTCCGGACCCTGCGGAGCCTCGTGCCCATCTGCTCCGCCTGCAAGAAGATCCGGGATGACGCGGGATTCTGGCATCAGGTGGAAGCCTACGTCCATGCCCATACGGAGGCGGAGTTCACTCACGGCCTGTGTCCACAATGCATCCCGCGCTATTTTCCAAAGCTCCACACACCAGAGAAATAGTCAGACCAGATGACAGCGGATGCCATTTCATGGCGGCGGGAACACCTGGATCTAAGACGGTTTCGCGGGTTCACCAGCCTTCGTACGCAGCCATGGCGGCACGGTGGTGGCCCCGGTTTCGTGGCGATAGAAGGCGGCGGTAATCTCGGCACCCAGCAGCAGGATGGCGCAGCTGTAGTAGAGGAAGGTGAGGCCGGCGACGATGCCCAGCAGCGAGCCGTACATGATGCCCCAGGTCATGGTGTGCCGCAGGTAGACGCCGAAGCCCCACTTCGCCAGCCACCACAGCGCGGTGGCAATGCCCGCACCGAGGAAGGCGTGGCGGAACTTCACGTGCAGGCGGGGGAGGTGCTGCAGCACCATGGTCACCACCACCAGGCCCAGCAGGGGCCCCAGATAGGGCAACAGGTCCGCCTGCTTCACCGGCAGGAATTTCCGCAGGGCGCCGCCGATGATCAGCGTGAGAAAGATGACCATCGTGAGCAGGCCACCCACCAGGAAGGCCACTTGGCGCACCAGGTGGTTCTTGCGGGTCTGGCGGTGCTTCTTGATGCGCAGGCCGAAGACGTGGGCCAGGCTCGTGTCCAGCTGGCTGATGCCCCAGTAGCTGCCGAAGAGCAGCACGCCCCAGGACAGCCCCATGCCGCCGATCCTCTGGCTGTTGGCCAGGGCATCGACCACCAGTTCGCGGGGAAGGTAGGGCACGATCTCCTGCAGGGTCTTGAGGGTGGCGGGGCCGTAGGCCCGGCTGCCCAGAATGGCGCCCAGCAGCTTGAAGAGCAGCGTAGAGAGCGGCACGAGGCTGACGATGAGCCAGAAACTGAGGCCCGCAGCGTAGCTCAGACAGTCGTCCTTCTGGTACTTGCCCAGCACTTCGAAGGTGAAGGAACCCACCCGGCCCAGCATCGGCACCGTTCGGGCCAGCCGGTGCCACAGAGCCACGGCCATCTGCCAAGCCCTATGCCAGCCCGCCAGCAGCGCAGCCCAGAGGCCCTGGAGCGTCTCGACCACGGCTCCCCCTAGAAGCGGACGGGATGCCGGGGCAGCAGATACATCAGCCAGGCCAGGGCCAATCCGATGCCGATGAGCCCCGCCGCATGCTTCAGGATCGAAGCCCGGGTCCGCTCGGGGCGCGTCGTGGGATGCAGGAGCCCCAGCACCAAGGCGATGCCCAGACCCATGACGACGAAGTGGATGACGTGGCTGGAGAGAAAGCGCATGGGGAAAGGGTAGCAGGAACAGGCGGGACAGCCGCCCACGGCCCCGGACTTGACGTCCGTACCCCTGCCGCTACTGTGCTGTGGCTGGCTTTCCCGGGGAGGCGGGATGGGCCGATGCCTCCGACGCCGAAGGAGCTTCCGGCCCCAGG
>JANXYT010000142.1 GCA_025355915.1 Holophagaceae bacterium | reverse complement strand
GGTGATCGCCTCCGCCCTGCTCTATGCGGGCTTCCTCGGCGCCTACGCCCTGATGCCCACCCGCTGGGGCTTCTACATTTTGGCCTTCCCCCACGGCATCGTGTGGTCGGGCCTGCTGACGGCCACCATGGCCTCACTGGCCCACGTGCTGCCGGATGACCGCCGCGCCGACGGCCTCAGCCTCTATGGCCTGGCCAGCCCCGGTGGCGTCATCGTGGGGCCGCTGCTGGGCCTGTGGATCCAACAACACTGGGGCTTTGCGCCCATCGGCTGGTATCTGGCGGTCCTCTTCCTTCTGCTCGCCGCCCTGGGCACCACCCTGCCCAAGGATCATCCCCATGGCCGTGCCGAGGGCTTCCAGTGGCCCCTCGCCACGGTGTTCGCGCCCAGCTTCGTGCTGTTCTGCGTGGCGCTAGGCTACGGCGCCATCGGCACCTACACGGCGCAGGAGGCGCTGGGGCTGGGCATGCCGTTGCCCTCGGCCTTCCTGTCCTCCATGGCCGTCGGCATGGTGATCATGCGTCTGGCCATGCTGCGGCGCGGCTTCGGGAAGCGCCCCATCCGCAAACTCCCCGCCATGTTGTTGGGCGCCTTCGCGGGCTTGGCCCTGCTGGCAGCCCTGCCCGGCGGGACGGTGCGGCACGTGGTATCGGCGCTGCTCTATGGCGCGGGCTACAGCATGATGCACACCCTCATCAATGCGAAGCTGCTGGAGTCGGTGGACCCCAAGCGCCGCGGCGCGGCCTTCGGCACCCTGCTGTTCGCCTTCGACGCCGGCATCGGCCTCGGCAGCTTCAGCCTGGGCTGGACCATCGGCCACTACGGCTACCGCACCGGCTGGGCCCTGGGCGCCCTCGCCATGATCGCGGCCCTGCCCATGGCGCTGAAGTTGAGCCGGGACTGAATCCGGATAGTTGATTGCGAACGACGCAAAGAAACCGCCGAAAGCACACCTATCAGGATGTTTTCTCGAAGGCCACGCGCAGCTTATCCCTCACCGCCTCTGCGTGGGCCTTCAAGGCCGGGTTATCGATCGCCGCCATTGAGGCCACCGGGTCCACGAACGAGATCTCGGTGCCGCCTGCCACACCGCGCAGCACCACGTTGCAGGGCAGCATGACGCCCACGCGGGGTTCCATGTCCAGCGCGCCCTTGGCGAAAGCGGGATTGCAGGCACCCAGGATCTTGTAAGGACCGATCTCGGCGGCGAGTTTGGTCCGCAGCGTCGCCTCCACATCAATTTCACTGAGGATGCCGAAGCCCTGCTCCGCCAGAGCTGCTCTCACCCTCGCTTCATGCTCAGCGGGGTCGCCCTTCAAGACCTTCGTCATGCAATAGGCCACTTCCTGCTCCCTTCATCCGCGCAACAAGACCGATGCCAGCTGCAAGATAGGGCTTGGCACCACCCTGCGCAAGCGAGGTGGTGCCTATTTTTTCCTCAAGATCCGACCAGCCCTCCGGACTTCAGCGGCCATTTGCCTAGTGGCTAGACTCTGCGGTGGAGCTTGTGCACGGACGCCTGATCCACGCACTTCACGAGGATCTCGTCGATGTTCACGTGGTCCGGCAGCATGAGGCACCAGCGCACACATTCGGCCACGTCGAAGGCCGTGAGGGGCTTCACGCCCTGGTAGACGGCCTTGGCCTTGTCGCCGTCCTTCAGCCGCACGTTGGAGAACTCGGTCTCGGCCATGCCCGGGTCCACGGAGGTGACGCGGATCTGCTCGCCGTTCAGTTCCAGGCGCAGGCTCTGGGCCATGGCCTTCACGCCGAATTTCGACGCGCAGTAGACGCTGCCGCCCTCGTAGGGCTGATGACCCGCGGTGGAACCGATGAAGAACACGTGCCCCCAGCCGGCCTTGCGGAGATGCGGCAGGCCCGCGCGGATGGTCTTCACCACGCCTTCGACGTTGGTGCGCATCATCGCTTCCAGGTCCTCATCGGGTGTTTCCCACATCTTGTAGGTACCGCTGGCCAGTCCCGCATTGGCCACCAGCACATTCAGCCCGCCCAGCGACGTCGCGGCGGCTTCCACAAAGGTGTTCACGCTGGCGGTGTCGCGGGTGTCCACGGCACCGGCGAAGGCCTTGATGCCGTGCGCCTTGGTCAACTCATCGGCCAGGGCCTGCACGCGGTCCAGGCGCCGGGCGCCCAACGCCAGGTGGCAGCCCTGGGAGGCCAGCAGCCGCG
>JANXYT010000138.1 GCA_025355915.1 Holophagaceae bacterium | reverse complement strand
GATCCTGGTGCCCAGCACCTGGTCAATGGACTTCACGTTGTCCACGGTGTGGGGGCAGGCGATCTGGGGGGCCAGGGCGCTGACATCGATTTCGACCGTGCGCACATAGGTGGCATCCGCATCCGGCGTCACACAGGTGATCGCATCGGTGACCCCGGCCTCTTCGCGAAGGTAGCGCACCGTCTCCTCGTCGCCCGGGACGATGCCCGAGGTGGCGCCGGCCTCGACGCTCATGTTGCAGATGGCGATGCGCCCGCTGGTGCTCATCTTCCGGATGGTCTCGCCATGGAACTCCAGCACCTTGTAATTGGCACCCTGCGCCGTCAGCTGGCCGATCAGGTGGAGGATGAGGTCCTTGGGCCCCACGAAGGGCGGAAACTGGCCCTTTACCACGACCTTGATGGTGGCCGGGACTTCGATGTTCATGGCGATGCCCAGGCTCCAGGCGGACGCCATTTCCGTGGCGCCGATCCCGAAGCTGAAGGCGCCCAGGGCCCCGTGGCTGGTGGTGTGGGAATCGGTACCCACCACCACGAAGCCGGGCCGCACATAGCCGTACTCGGGCAGGATCTGATGGCAGATGCCGCCCACGTCACCGCGGATGTCATGAAACTTGGTGATGCCGTTCTCGGCCACGAACCCGCGGATCATCTTATGGTTCGTGGCGGTCTTGGGCGATTCGGCGGGCACCCGGTGGTCGAAGATGATGGCGATGCGGGAGGGATCCCACACCTTGGCGGTCAGCCCCGTGCCCTCGAAGACTTCGTGAAACTGATTGATCACCAGGGCCGCGTTCTCGTGAGACATGGCGAGATCCACCTGGGGTTCCACCACATCCCCCGCCACCACAGACGGAAGGCCAGCCGCGCGGGCCAGGATTTTTTCAACGACTGTCATGCCCATGGGAACCTCCTCAGATGACGCCTTTGGCTTTCAGTTCGGCCTGCTCGGCTTCGGTGAGGCCGAGGGATCCATAGATGAGCTGATTGTGTTCGCCCAGGGTTGGTGGTGGTGTCTCCACACTGCCTGGGGTTTTCTCGAACAGCGCCGTGAGGCCGAAGACCTCCACTTCGCCGTGACCCGCCACGACGATCTTGTGCAGGACCTTGCGGTGTTGCACCTGGGGCTGGCGCAGCGCCGCTTCCAGATCCAGGATCTCGCCGCTGGGGACATCCTTCGCATTGAGCGCTTCTACCCAGAAGCCGGTGGACTTCTGGGCCAACCGAGCCTCAAGGAGGGGCGTGAGCGCCTTGCGATTCTTTTTGCGGGTGTCGCGCTCCTGGAAGCGCGGATCCGTTTTCAGTTCGGGCAACTCAAGGACGTCGCACACGGCTTCCCACTGTTCCTGCTTGTTGGCCGCGATATTGATATGGCCGTCCTGCGTGAGGAAGGTACCGCTGGGCGCGGCGGTGAAGTTGTCGTTGCCCATGAGGGTGGGCTGCTCACCACCGATCAGCAGGTTGGCCGCCACCCAGCCCATGAGGGGCATGATGCTGTCCAGCAGGGCTACGTCGATGAACTGCCCCTCGCCGGTACGTTCCCGGTGGAACAGGGCCGCCATCACGGCGAAGGCTGCATTGAGTCCGCCCACGGTGTCACAAACGGGGAAGCCAGTACGCAGGGGGTTCAGACGCTCATCGCCGTTCACCGCCATTTCGCCGGAGAGGCCCTGGATGATCTGATCGTAGGCGGGCTTGAGCGCGTCCGGGCCCGTCTGGCCGAAGCCGGAAATGGCGCAGTAGATGAGTTTCGGATTGTTTTCCGCCAAGGTCTGGTAGTCCAGGCCCAGCCGCTTCATGACGCCGGGGCGGAAGTTCTCCACCACCACATCCGCGTCCTTCACGAGCCGCCGGAACAGGTCCTTCCCTTCGGGCGACTTGGTGTTGAGGGTGATGGACCGCTTGTTGCAGTTCTGGGCCAGGAAGCTGGTGCCCATGAGCTGCTTGTTCAGCTCCGGGACGATGCCCAGCTTGCGCGCAAGATCGCCGTCCTTGGGGTTCTCCACCTTGATGACCTCGGCGCCAAGCAGGGCCAGGTGCAGGGTCGTGAACGGTCCCGACAACACATTGGTGAGATCCAGGACCTTGATGCCTTCGAGGATTTTCGCCATCAACCTACCTCAAAACAATTTGGAGCCACGGATAAACAAAGATACAAAACCACCATCTGTGTTCATCTGTGTTCATCTTTGGCTAATTCTGTCTTTTCAATTCGACTTCCCTGAATGGGCCCGGTCTTGTACACGCAGCCGGGCAACTCGCGGCCGAAATGCGTGGCCACGTCCCTGGTCACGCCGATGAGCGCGGCCACGTCGATGTCCGTGCGCTGCCCCGTTCGCTGAAGGCCGTGAACCAGATCCTCCGTGGCCACGTTTCCTGCGCCCACCTTCGTGAAGGGGCAACCGCCGAGGCCCCCGAAGCTGGTCTTGATGGCCTTGGCTCCGGCCTCCATGGCGGCGTAGATGCTGGCCATGCCCAGGCCGTAGGTGTCGTGGATGTGGGCGGTGACCTCGGCGGCGGGATCCTGCTCCAGCACCTTCTGCACGTAGCGCCGAACCTGGTCCGGATGGGCGTGGCCGGCCGTATCCGCCAGGCTGATGGAGGTCAGGCCAGCTTCCAGGTAGGCGGCCACGATGCCCATCACGCGGGCCTCGTCGATGGCCCCTTCGAACCCGCAGCCGAAGGCACTCTGCACGCTCACTTGCACTTTCCGCCCGGCCCTCTTTCCTTCCAGGGCCGTGGCGATGATGCGCCGGGTGGCGTCCTCCGTGCCCATGCCGGTGTTCTTCCGGCTGTGGGTCTCGGAGGCGGATACGCCCATGCAAATGAGCTGCACCCCCACGTCCAATGCCCGCTCCAATCCCTTCTCGTTGAGCACCAGGCCCGACAATACGGCCCGGTGGGATTCCTTCGCAAGGATGCGGAACAGGTCGTCCGTATCCGCCATCTGAGGCATCTTGTCGCCCCGCACGAAGGAACCCACCTGGACGATGTCCACGCCCGAATCCACCAGGCGGCGGATCCAGTCGAGCTTGACCTCGGTCGGAACCACCATCGCCTCAGCCTGGAGGCCATCGCGGGGACCGACTTCGTGGATGAGGATCGGGTTCATGGAATGCCTTTAGTGTTTAACCGCAGATGACGCAGATTTCGCAGATGGGGTCTCGAATGTTTTTATCTGCGCCATCTGCGTCATCTTCGGTTTCAATTTACAGCTTTCTCGCAATTGCCTCGCCCATCTCGAGCGTGGTGGCGCTGCCGCCCATGTCGTAGGTGCGCACCTGGCCCTCGGCGATGACGGCGGCGGTGGCGGCCTCGAGGCGGGTGCCCTTTTCGGTTTCGCCCAGCCAGTCCAGCATCATCTTCGCGGCCAGGATGGTGGCGATGGGGTTCACCTTGTACTGGCCCGCGTACTTCGGTGCGCTGCCGTGGCTGGGCTCGAACACGGCGAGCTTCTCGCCGATGTTGCCCGAACAGCCGAAGCCGAGGCCGCCCACCATCTGGGCCGCGAGGTCGCTGACGATGTCGCCGAAGAGGTTGGTGGCCACCATCACGCCATAGTTCTTGGGGTTCTTCAGCATCCACATGGTGATGGCATCCACGTTGGCATCGTCCATCTGAAGGCCCGGATACTCCTTGGCGATGCGCTTGCCGGTCTCCAGGAACATGCCTTCCGTGGCGCGCACCACGTTGGCCTTGTGGATGACCGTGACCTTGGGATAGCCGAACGTCTTAGCGTATTCGAAGGCGGCGCGGATGATGCGGTCACAGCCCTTCTGGGTGTTCACCTTGCAGGTGATGGCGAACTGGTCGCCCGGGATGTCGGCGAAGTGGGCGAAAGGCTTGCTGAGCTTCTTCAGGCAGGCCTTCAGCTCATCGGGTACGGGGCTGAACTCGACGCCGGCATAGAGATCCTCCGTGTTCTCCCGGAAGATCACCATGTCGATGCCTTCCTTGTAGTTCAAGGGATTGCCTGGATAGGCCTTGCAGGGGCGCAGGCAGGTATAGAGATCGAACATTTGGCGCATGCGCACGATCGGGCTGCGATAGATCAACCCCTTCCCCTGCAATTCGGGGATGAGTTCCAGCTCCGCGTCCTTCACGGGCTTGGATGTGATGGCTCCAAACATGGACGCATCGCTGTGCTTGAGCAGATCGATGGTCCTCTGCGGGAAGGCCTCGCCTTCTTTACACCAGAATTCCCAGCCGATATCTCCATGGATATATTCAGCATCGAATTTTAATTTGTTAAGTACAATTTTAGCAGCTTCAAGAACTTCTATCCCTATGCCATCGCCGGGCAGCCAGGCAATCTTGTATTTAGCCATTATCTCTCCATATTGAATTAAAATAGCATATCAAAATTACTACTTATTATTTGTACGGCAAAAAAAGAAATGGGTAAAAAAAGCAGCTATTTATACTATTATTTTAAGGAATATTCAAGGATATC
>JANXYT010000092.1 GCA_025355915.1 Holophagaceae bacterium | reverse complement strand
ATTCCTGTTCTCGCCAACAAACTGCAGACGCTCATGGACGTGGGCCTCGGCTATATCCGCCTGGGCCAGAGCGCCACGACGCTGTCCGGCGGCGAGGCGCAGCGCGTGAAGCTGGGCAAGGAACTAAGCAAGCGGGCCACGGGCCGCACCGTCTACATCCTGGACGAGCCCACCACGGGCCTGCACCTGAAGGACATCCAGAAGCTGCTGGAGGTCATCAACCGGCTGCTGGAAACCGGCAACACCATCATCGTCATCGAGCACAACCTCGACGTGATCAAGACCGCGGACTGGATCCTCGACCTGGGCCCCGAAGGCGGCGGCGAGGGCGGCCGGATCATCGCCGTGGGCACGCCTGAACAGGTGGCCAAGAAGAAGGCCAGCGTGACGGGGCAGTACCTGGCGCCCTACCTGAAATAGGTTCTAGGCGTACAGATCCACCCGCTGCCCCACGTTGCCCGCCTGCGCCACCATCTTGGCCAGGTCGGCACCCTGCTGGGCACTGATATCCAGGGACTTCCTGAGCACGCTGACGGCGATCTGGTTCTGGGTGATGGCCTGGGTCTGGGCGGCGGCGCTGGCGGCGGTGATGTCCACGGGAAACCTCAGCGACTCATCGGACATGGGGCTTGCGGACTTGAGCGGCCCGAAGCAGGGCCGCGGCGTCCTGGAGGGGGACCTTGGCGACCGTGGCGGCCCGGTTCTCGGCGGCGATGGCCTCAAACACTTCGCGACGATGGACTTGGACGCTGCGCGGGGCCTTGATGCCCAGGCGGACGCCTTCCTTGGAGATGCCGAGGACGATGACCTCGACCTCGCCCCCGATGACGATGGACTGCTCCGGTTTTCGGGTGATGACCAGCATGATCGAAGGCTACCAGAGCCGTTCAGTCTTGCGGGAAGATCGGAAAGCGGAGGGGGTATTTCTCTGTATTGAGGATGATCTGGTAGCCCACCCGGGTCTTCACGTTCACCACCAGGGGACCGGCCAGGTTCGTGGTCATGAGCCGGGCATCCTCGGGCACCACCACCAGGGTGAGCACCATGGCGTCCTCCGGGGATTCGAGGTGCAGGGCTTCCGCCTCCTCCGCGCCCAGGGGAACTTCGTAATCCGCCTTGATGCTGGCGGGATGGATGCACGTAAAGGAGACCTCCTGCGAATCGACCGCCTGCAGGAACTTCAGGGGATAGCCATCCAGGGGTTCATAGAGCCGAAAGGCCGTGAGCGACGGGAATCCCAGCAGGCCCTTGGGAAAGGTCAGGAGGATGCCGTCATCGGGTAATGGGGTGGGAGTTGGCGTGGGTGTCATGGCCGTCCAGGGTTGTTCCAAATCAATCCATCGGACGAATCCGGATCTTCCTGAGTTTCATGGGCTCCCTCGCTGAACACCGCCCAAAGGGCGTCCAGGCGTTTGCGGCGGAACCGGGGGTTGGGAATGGTGCGCTCCAGGGCCTCCCTGGTGGCCGGGGGGTGGGATAGCCGGGCAATGAGCCAGCGGTTGCCCAGTTCCATGACGGCGCCCACGTCGCCTTCGTTGCCCCAGGCCCAGCGCATGCCCGTGAGCTTTTTCGCCCGCTCCACCGCCAGGTCCCCCAGGTGCCTGACCTTATCCACGACGGGATCGTGCTTGGGGGAGGCGTAGGCCCGCACCCGCTTCAGCAGGTGCCGCATCTCTTTCGGCAGGGCAGCCAGGCGGGGGCCGATGTCCGGATGATCCTGATGCGCTTCGGCCTCGTCGGCCAGGATGCGCAACAGGGGCAGCAGCAGCGCCGCGTCGCGGCTGGCGTAGCTGATCTGGGCCTCGCGCAAGGGGCGCACCATCCAGTTGGAATCCTGCTCCTCCTTGGGAATGTCGAGGCCCAGCTTCAGCTTGGCCATGGTCTTGAGGCCCGGCTGCGGGTACCCCAGGGCCCGGGACAGCAGCATGGTGTCGAAGATGCTGTCGGGCACCACGCCGTAGATGCGCTTGAAGACGATGCCGTCGCCGGAGAAATCGTGGACGATCCAGGG
>JANXYT010000079.1 GCA_025355915.1 Holophagaceae bacterium | reverse complement strand
CGCAAAGCCCGAAGCTCCGTAAGTAGGGCTACCTGCCTTGATCAAAATGGTTCAATCCAGTGTGGGAGAGAATGAACTTGGCAATTGCAACCGGATTGTTCAGGTCCAGCCGAGGGAGTTGCAAGTCCGGAAGTGGGACATCACTGGCGACGGCCACGATCTCTGGATCATCCGGGCAGAGCAAAGGCTTACCCTCGGATGTGCGATGGATCTCCAGCTTAGGGTGATGGTGAGTCTTGAATCCTTCGATGAGTAGCAGATCCACGGGGGTCATGCGCTCGATGAGTGACTTGATGCTGGGTTCAGGCTCTTCCCTGGATTCGTGCATCAGGACCCAACGGGACGATGTGACCACCAGGACTTCCGAGGCCCCGGCCTCCCGATGCCGGAAGGAGTCCTTGCCCGGCTTGTCCACGTCGAATCGGTGGTGGGCGTGTTTCATCGTCGAAACTTTGAGCCCATATCCTCGGAGAAGGGGTAAAACCTGAACGACTAGGCTGGTCTTACCACTTCCGCTCCAGCCGACGATTCCCATGACTTTCATCGCAGTACTCCCGGAAAGTGTTCCGCCATTCTCAGGAGGACGATCTCACAGCCCCAGGCCAGTAGCGTCATCATTTGGATGGCGTGGTAATGGTCTGTTGCCCTTAAAGACCTAGGTGCCAGGGTTCGGATGAAGACCCTTCCGCCTTTGCAGTAATACAAATGGATGTAAGCCATTTCATAGTATTCGTGCTGCCGTGTGTCCCGGCCGTGAGCCCCCCGCGAATCGAGGGGCTCATGACCGGGTGAGAACGACCGATGCGTTCTTGGGATCAGTGAAGACCAGGTGGGTCGCAATCTCTCACGGCGCTCCGTCATCCGGCAGCGTGCCAGGTGCGATTCCTGGCGCGATTCCGGAGGGGCGGCCGAAGCGTTTCAGATGGGGGCCGGTGATTGTGCTGAAATCGGATCGAGGCGGATGACTCCGCCTCGATCCAATGATGTTGAAGAACGAATTACGGGCTAGGCCTCGGTCCAGCCGTCATTGATGCGGGCAGACCACGCGTGGGTGGTCGAGACATGGATCAGATCGATCAGGGACACACCAAGGTACCCAGGATGAGGAAGTCGAGGCCATCGAGGCCATGCGGCGGTCCATGGTGCTTGCGCTGCGCATTAAAGACTTGGAACGACAGACACGCATCAAGGACGGCATGTTCGCCCTTGCGAAGCGCTTGGAGCCAGCTCCCTTCCCGTTGAGTCGGTCCTTCTTGCTTGCGGGATTCGGATTGGGAGACTTTGAGCCTGTGCCGTTGAACGATGCAGAGACGGCCTACATGGTCTGGCTTCTGGAGGATGTTCTTGCGCGGGAACGAGCCGACCAGACGCCCTCGGAACCCCTCAGTATCTGGGATGCCGAGAACGCAGCTCAGCTCTTGACTGCCTACTATCGGAAGGCCGGAACTGCCGAAGATATCCGCAGGGTGTTGGAGGCCTTGGGGGAGGTGACCCACCGGAGGGCCGCTGAAGCGGAGCCGATGGTGGGCCAGGCCTGGCTTGAAGGGTATGCCAGGCTTTGCGAAGAGCATGGCCAGCGGGACTTGGCGATCGAAGCCATCCAGGCACTGCAGGCCCTTGGCCCAGGCTTGATCAAGGGCCTGAATCGGTTCAGCCACACCATCGAAGTCCCCGTTGAGGAAATGAATCAGTTCGTTGGGCACTTCCTTCAGGGCTCCGCTAGAGGGCGTTCTCCAACAATGGTTCGAGATCTATCCAGCCATCAAGAACCCACTGGACTTGGCCTACAGTGTCTTCGCATCCGGGCGGGAGCGGCTCTGGCTTCATCTGGAGTTCCTGGCCTGGATGCAGGCATTGGAAGGGCTGCAGCGCGCTCTCCCCAACCATGTCCTACCAGCCGTCCAATCGAAGAAGCGGCGTCCAACGCTACAGGAACGGCTGGACGCGCTCGCATCACTCCTTCCAGGAAACCTGCGCCAACGGATTCTGGAGGGAGAAAAAGTCCCCACGGCGTGGATTGACACGCGGCATTACTACACTCACTGGATTGAAGATCAGCGCGACGGCGTACTCGATAACCTGGGCATGTACGACGCCAGTGTCAGGACCAAGCACCTCATGTCTGCACTGTTCCTATCCCTTGCGGGGGTCCCCGCCGAGTCCTTGGCGAACGCTTTTCAGGGAACAAGCCGCATGGCCCAGGAGCTGATGGCGAGGAACGCCGCCTCGACCGAACGCCGGAACCCTGGGAGTGGCGCGGGGTTGCTCATGGCGGTTTATTCCTCCGGGGCCCCTGAAAGGGCCCAATCCCCAGACGAGCCAGCCATCGAGAATGGCGCGATGCCTCCATCGGCTGGGAGGGCGGAGGGCATATGATGGATGGTACCTCGTTCCCTTCACCCTAACGGCCACCTAATGCCTGCTGCAGCGACCCTCCCCATCAATCCCGACGTGCTCACCTGGGCGCGTATGGAAAGCGGCTATGACGTGGATCGCGTGGCTCATCGGTTAGGCACGAAGGAAGATCGGATCGTCGCCTGGGAACGAGGGGAAGCCCATCCCACCTTGCGCCAGGTACAAGAATTGGCAGCCTTCTTCAGGCGCCCGCTCGGTCTGTTCTTCCAGCCCAAACCCCCGAAACTGGCCCCCCTGGCGGCTGATTACAGAAGGCTGCCCGGGGTGGTTCCCGGCCATGAGTCGCCTGAGATGCGTCTGGCGATCCGGCAGATGCTGACCCGCCGTGACAACATGCTCAACCTCCTCGGCGAACTGGGCGAGGAGCATGCGGTATTCAACCTGGTCGCGCACCTTGGTGAAAAGCCAGAGGCGGTGGCAAGCCGTCTTCGGGAGGCATTGGACCTCCCGGTGGCCGTTCAACTCCGCTGGCGGGATGAATGGCAGGCCCTGAACGCCTGGCGGAATGCGGTAGAACACCTAGGAGCCTGTCCAAGTAACGGCCTTGGTCGCAATTGAACTGAGGGGCGCTCTTGGCGGGCATTCCTCGGTTGCCATTTTGGGGGGAATTGAACGCGGGAGGGACGACTCCAGTTGTTGGGGCCGCGTAAGCCCTTTTTATGGGCGGGGTGGTGTTATGGCCAGAGGGAGCCCATCCCCGGGGCCTATGCCCGAGCCTTGGCGAGCTTGAGGAGGTTGTGGGCGGTGCAGACCATCCGCCACTCCTCCTGGACCTTGGCGAGACTGCGCAGCAGGAACTGGCGGAACCCTCTGGCTTGTTTGATCTGACCGAACACGGGCTCCACGGTCTGCTTCCGGAGGCGATAGGGACTTCGCCAGCCACCCTGTTTCAATCGCTCCCGCATCGACGCGATCAGGCTCCCAGCCTTGCCCCGTGCGGCATTCAGCGCCGCTTTCGTCCCGTGCTTCTGGCGGCCCGTGGCCACGTAGCCCCGGATCCGGCGCTCCTCCAACCCCCTCAGGTTCTCCTCTGAGCAGAAACCGGCGTCTGCGGAGCACTGGCGCGGCTTCCGGCCCGTATTGCGCTTCACCTGGTCCACCATCGGCAGCAACTGCGCCATGTCTGCGCTCGTCGCCACCACCTCGCAGGCCACGATCACCTGGGCGTCCGCGTCCACGGCAGCCTGGGCGTTGTAGCACTGCTGGAAGCCGTCCTTCGTGGGCATGATCCGACTCTCAGGGTCCGTGAAGTTCCGCTGGGCCTTCGGATCCACCTTCGGCGGCTCCGGCGGATCCTCGTCGTCCTTGCCCTTGGCTTTCCGCTCCGCTTCCGCCCTCTCGGCGGCCTCCTGCTCCAGCGCGGCCTTGGCCTCCCGGATCCGCTTCATCCGCTCGACCTTGTTCGCTGCCCATGCGGGCAACTCGTCCCCCTGCTTGTCCCGGAACCGCACATCCTCCGCGAGATCCGTGACCTCTGCCTGGTCCAACCAGCCCTTCACCAGTTCCGCGTACTCGCCTTCCGCCTTCTCCATCCGGTCGTAGCTCATCGCCTTGTGCTTGCTGGCGTTGGCCTTCACCTTGGTGCCATCGAGCGCCACGTGCCCCAACGAAGCGATGCCTGACTTTCGGCACAGGCTCAGCACCTGGGTGAACAACCCGCCGAGGGCCGCCAAATGACGCTTGCGGAACAGGTTGATGGTTCGGAAGTCCGGCTTCTGGAAGCCGGTCACCGCCCCGAAATCCATCCGCTCGATGCACCCCTTGGCGATCCGGCGCGAGGAGTAGATTCCCTGCGTATAGGCGTACAGCAGCAACCCCACCATCATCGCCGGATGAAAGGGCGGGTAGCCACGCTCCTCCCTGTAGGTATCAAGGATGGCCGACAGGTCCAGCTCGTCAGCCACCAGGTCGCGGACGAAGTGCGCCACATGCCCTTCGGGGATGAACTCATCCACCGATGGCGGCAGCAACCACACCTGCTTCGGGTTCCACTCGCGAAATCGTTTGACCATGTCATGCAAACGTACAACGAAGGCTTGGGTTTACTTGGACAGGCTCCTAGGAAAGAACTTGGGGGGAGCCCAGCTCCCCCCAAACCTGCCCACTTCGTCTGAACCTAGTTGTCGGTGATCAGTTTCACGGTGAAGGCATTGGTGGC
>JANXYT010000069.1 GCA_025355915.1 Holophagaceae bacterium | reverse complement strand
GTGGCCGGCAAGCTGCTTCCCTATGCCCTTTGGTTCACGGTCCTCGAAATCGGGTTGACCGAATTCACGCTCCGGTGGCTGGGGCTTACCGTGGAAGGGAGCCGCTCCACGCTCTACGGGGGCATGGCCCTGTTCACGTTCGCCTACCAGGGGATCGGCCTCCTGCTCATTACCCTCAACGCGAACCTGCGCCTGTCCCTCAGCCTGGCGGGGATCATCGCCGGGCCTGCCTTCGCCCTCGCCGGGGTCTCTTACCCCCTGTTCGCCATGCCCCTGGCGGGGCGGATCTGGGCGGCCCTGCTGCCCCTCAGCCACTACCTCGCGGTGCAGACCCAGCAGACCACCACCGGGGCGCGCCTGGCCGTGTCCGCGCCCGGACTGCTCGCCCTGCTGGCCTTCTCGGTGGTCCTCCCCCTGCTCTGCCTGCCACGCCTGGGCCGGTTGATGCGGGATGCCTCGTGCTGGATGCGCTCATGACTGGGCTGCTCCGGGAAATAGGAACGGCCGCCCTGGACGAGCTGCGGGCGATCCGCCGGGACCCGGCCGCACTGACCATCCTGGTGTTCGCGGCCCTCTTTTATGCGGCCATCTACCCCATTCCCTACAAGAACCAGCTGGCCCGGGAGATCCCCATCGTGGCCGTGGATCTGGACGGCTCCGCCACAAGCCGACGCCTGGTCCGCATGGTGGACGCCACCGAACAGGCGGCGGTCGGCTGGGTCGTCCCCACCCTGGCGGAGGCCGAAGTCCTGGTGCGCTCGGAGGCCGCCCGGGGCGCGGTGGTGATTCCGGAGACCTTCGAACGGACCATCCAGCGGGGGGAGCAAGCGGTCCTGGGCGTGTTCGGGGACGCGAGCTACTTCATGATCTACAGCCAGGTGGCCGGTGGCATCGCCCAGGCGGCGGGAACCCTTTCGGCGGGCATCGAGATCCGTCGCCTGCAAGCCTCGGGTTCGGATGAAGCCCGCGCCCGGAAGAGCCGGGATCCCCTGCCCATCGCCTTGCACCCGCTCTACAATCCCAGCGGCGGCTATGGCAACTACATCATCCCGGCGGTGCTCGTCCTGATCCTGCAGCAGACCCTGCTCATCGGGATCGGAACCCTGGCGGGAACCCGGCGGGAAGGCCAGGGCTCCATCGAGAAGCATTCCCTGGCCCAATGCCTCGGCAAGGCCCTGGCCTATGTGACGATCTACATCGTTCATGCCGCCTTGTTGTTCACGGTGGTGGTCCGGGTGTTCGACCTGCCGCACCGGGGCTCCCTCCTCCGGGTGCTGGTCTTCCTGCTGCCCTTCCTTCTGGCCGTCTCCTTCCTCGGTCTGACCCTCTCGGGCCTCTTCCGCAAACGCGAATCCGCCCTGCAGGGTCTGATGTTCACCAGCCTTCCCGCGATTTTCATCTCCGGCTTCTCCTTCCCGAAGGAGGCCATGCCGCTCTGGTTGCAGTGGGGGGCCCACCTGCTTCCCAGCACCGACGGCATCGCCGGGGCCCTGCGCATCTTTCAGATGGATGCCTCCCTGCGCGAGGTGCAAGGGCCCTTCCTGCTCCTCTGGGGCCTGAGCGCGGTCTACTTCCTGACGGCCTGGGCCGTGCTGTCCCGCGGGCGGACCCATGCGGGTTGACGGGCTCGCCTGGGCCAGCCGTTGACTCTGGGTGCCTGAACGCCGTGGCCGAATCTCCGGTATCCGGCCCGCTGGAGTACACTTCGGCCATGCTTCTTTTCCTGCCCCTGGCAGCCCTCTTCGCCCAGTTTCCGGCCACCGTCACCATGACGGCAGAGCCACGGGAGGTGCGCCCCGGCGAGTCGGTGTTGCTGACCTGGGTGTGTCCCAAGGTGCCGCAGATCCGCCTGGAACCGGGCGGCATGGTGCTTCCGGGGCGGCATCAAGTGACCATCCGGCCCGCCTACACGACCACCTACCGCGTCTTCGACGCGCAGCCCGGGGGCCCGGAGCTGGGGCAGACCGAAGTGCGCGTGATTCCCGGCCTAGCTCTGGGCGAACCCGCCCGCATTTGTGCCTTCGACGCCAGCGCCAAGGCCGTACTGCCCGGCGAACCCGTGGTCCTGAAATGGGAATGCGCGGGCAGCGCCAAGGTACGCCTGGAGCCCGGCGGTCTCGAACTGGACGGCAAGAGCGAAGTGACCGTCACGCCCCAGGAGAGCACCCGCTACACCATCACCGCGAATAACGCCGCGGGCGGCCAAAGTCGCACCGTGGAAGTGTCGGTGCTGGGGCGCGTGGTGGCGGCCCTGCCGGCCCCCGCCACCGTCTGCACCTTCGAGGCCAGCCGGACCCTGGTGAAGCCCGGCGAGCAGGTGGACCTGCGCTGGATCTGCCAGGGCGATGCCAAGGTGCGGCTGGAACCCGGCGGCCTGGAACTGGATGGCCAGTCGAGCATCGCCGTGGTGCCCGACAAGACCACGGTCTACACCCTGAGCGTCAGCAACATCCTGGGCGGCTCCTCGCGCAGCGTGGAAGTGCGCGTGGAGGCCCCCCGGCGGGTGCTGACCGAAAAGGATCTGGTGGATCCCACCGAGGCCGCCAAGCCCCTGGACCGCATGGATCTGCCCGAGGCTCTGCACCGGGGTGAGGCCCGGCGGGATGCGGCGCCAGAAGGCTCCTGGACCGTTCGCCTGGTGGTCTCCGGCCGCGCCGATGGCCTGCGGCAAGTGGCCCGGGCCGCCGGTTCCAAGGCCACTGACATCCTGGTGCTGCCCTTCCTGCGGCGGGACGGTTTCCGCTTCTGGCAGGCCTGCTACGGCACCTTCCCCAGCCGCGCCCAGGCCTGGAAAGCCTGGCGGAGCGCCCCGGAAGCCCTGCGCAAGACCTTCCAGGATGCCCTGACCCAGCGGCTGCCCGCTGCACCCGCAGTCGAAGGCGCTACCCGCGGGTGACCTCCACCGTGAAAGGGTCGCCGACCATGTTCACGTCCAGCGTGTCCACGATGAAATAGATCGTGCGGACCTCGGCGGTGGGGTTCTGATAGGTGGCCTGGGGTTCCCCCGTGGGGATCCGGTTCTGCAGCAAGCCCTCCTCCTCCCGACCCCAGGCGTTCACGCCCAGCACCCGGAACCAGGCCTTGCGGCCTTCCACCACCTGGACCTTCACGGCCCCCCCACCCGGCACCTCAATGGCATAGGCCCGCCACCCACTCATGTCCGGGACCTTATCCTTCACCCGAACACTGCCTGCGGGAAGCTGTAGGGCCGGGATGGACGGGCCCATTCGGGCACCCCGCCGCGCCTGCCCCGTGATACCGGATTCCGCCCCGGTGTCCGGAACCTGGGGCGTCATGGGGCCACGGGGCGCACGGGGAAGATCCTTGGCCTCCACCTCAGGAAGCGGGGCCGCGGGCGTTTGGACCAGGAGAACAGGAACGGCAAGAAACCAGGGAATCATGGCAACCTCCGGCTATGAGATGCCGCGAAGGGGGAGTGGGGTTCGGGGGTTCCGGGCCGCGACTTCCCTCCGCCCCGACCGCGCACCACCTCGAGGCAGCTTTGTGCCTGAACGGGGTGGAACGAAAGCTTCAACGCTTCAGTGCGGCCGGCTTCTTTGGACAGGTGGAGATCCCAAGCAGCGTGTAGAGAGGGCAGAGCCCAGAAGCCCCCGTCAGAATGAGAATGATCCCCAACCAGCCCCAGGGCGTTTTGGGCCCCACGAAGACCAGGCTGAGCAGCACGAGGCCGAGGAGCACGCGGAGGACCCGCTCGGCGGGGTGCTCGGTGATGGCAAGGAAATCCTTCATGGGGCCTCCTGCTGAGAGCTTACGGAAGAGGATAGTCCAATCAGGCGCTGGCGCCTGGGACGGGCCGCGGATTCGGCCTGCGCCAGGACGCCACCAGGAACCAGGCCGCACCCAACAGGACGGCCATGTCCGCGAGGTTGAAAATCCCCGTGTGCACCGGTCCCAGGAAGAGGAACAGGAAATCGGTCACCGCCCCCTGGAAGAGGAAGCGGTCGATCTGGTTGCCCACGGCGCCCCCAAGGACAAAGGACAACGCCACCACCGATGGGTTGGACAGCCCTTTCTTGCTCAGCAAATAGGTGAGACCCGCCAGAATCACCAGGCTTCCGCCCACGGAAAAGATCAGGAACCTGACCGTGTCCGGCAGCCGCGAGCCCAGGCTGAGAAAGGCCCCGGCATTCTGGATGAGGATGAACTTCAGGAGGCCGCCCAGGTAGGTGATGGGGTGGGCTTCGGCCAGCAGGGACCGGGCGGCGGCCTTGGACACCTGATCGCAGCCCACCGTCACGGCCATCACCGACAGGACGGTGGTGAGCCGAACCAGGCGGGCTTTAGCGACATTCACGGGAGGCCCCTGAAAAGGTCTTCACCCAGGAAAGCAACGGGACCAGAGGTTTGCGGCCAGGTGGCTCAAACGGTTCCCCGCGCGGTGCCTCATGGTTTCGGATCATTGAGCTGCGGCGCCTGTTGGACCGCCAGCAGCACATAGGACTTCTGGGGTTTCAACTCCTCATCGTGGATCGCCAAGGTGAGGCCGCTGAGGATGCGGCCCCCTTCTACGGGCCGGAAGGCCCCCGTGGTGTCGTCATAGACCGTGACGATGATCAGGTCGCTCAACGACTTCTTGGCCAGGAAATCCACGCAGTAATAGCGGTCATATTTGGCAGAGCCATAGAGCGACCGCTGGAACCCGCTCAAGCCCGCCGCCTGCCCTTCCGAGAGGCTGGTGGTCCGGGCCAGGGCCGCATCGAAGACCTTCGGCGGCAGCTTCGCATCCTTGCTGCAGCCAAGGAGAGCGAGAAAGATCAAGGTGGCGAAGGCCGCTGTCATTTTCATGGGGCACCGGGGGAGAACTTTTACGAAGGAGCTGACGGGCCCGGCCTAGACCGAAGCGCTGAGCGAAGACGAGGAAGCAGGGAGACGAGAAATAGTGGAAGGCAATGCGGGCAGGGTCCAAGTTGAGCCGAGGGTTAGGCGATTGTGGCCGTTGCGTAAGAACTAGTGAGAGGAGGCCCATAATAGGAGTGGATCGAGCCCTTTGATTGGGCCTTGATGCCCGAACGTAAGGTAATCGATTTCGTTCTTTCTACCTTGAAGACGAGTAGCCAATTTCTTCAACTCGCGTTGATTCATTTTTCTGTCGACCGACACGAACGGAGGAGCCGACCCAATCAGACCGTTATACTGACCAGCAGCGCTATCACCCATGAACAAAACGCCAAATCCCAAATAAACGGAGCTGTCGTAGGTATGCCCGGGCACTGCAAAAGCTTCGACCTTGTCGCCGTTGAAATCGAGCAATTGTCCGTCGGATAAATATTGAACGACCCCATTTTTGGGGACCGGTTTTTTGTTTTCGCCGGGCATGACCTTCTGAACTCGATTCCAATTGCTCACACTGGACTGGCCGTTGTTTTGAAAGGAAGGTTTCATTTTAAAAATTGTAGCATTTGTGAATTTTTGACAACCAGCGATATGGTCATCGTGTGAATGCG
>JANXYT010000061.1 GCA_025355915.1 Holophagaceae bacterium | reverse complement strand
GCCACCCGGGCCGAGGCCAGGGGCCTTGGTGTTTCAGAGGACCGCCTAAATGCGTTGTCTTTGGACACCCTGAACACCGGCCTGAGGAGCTGGCTCGATCCCGCAAGGATCCGCAGCGGTGCGACGGGCGATTCCGAGACGTTGAAGACCCTTCCTATACTTTGATCCCAAAGCGGCCCGCCAGATCCAGGTACCGGGTCCGGATGCCTTCGACGATCGGGGCCGGCAGGTGCGGCGCCGGGGGCTGCTTGTCCCAGGTCTCCAGCGTTTCCAGATAATCCCGCAGAAACTGCTTGTCGAGGCTCGGTGGATTCCTTCCGGGCGTCCAGCTATCTGTCAGCCAATAGCGGCTGCTGTCCGGCGTCAGCGCCTCGTCGATGAGGATCAGCTCTCCCGCGTCGCTCAGCCCGAATTCGAATTTCGTGTCGGCCAGCAGGATGCCGCGGCTCGCGGCGAGCTCGGCACCCCGCCGATAGAGGGCCAGACTCAGATCGCGCAACTTCACCGCCAGCTCTGCGCCCACGATCTCCACCAGGCCATCGAAGGAGATGTTCTCGTCATGACCCTCCTCGGCCTTGGTGGCCGGCGTGAAGATCGGCTCGGGTAGACGGTCCGCCAGTCTCAGGCCAGGGGGCAGCGCGACGCCGCAGACCGCCTGACCCGCCTGGTATTCCTTCCAGCCACTGCCCGCCAGGTAGCCGCGCACGACGCATTCCACCGGCAGCGGCCGCGTCTTCTCCACGATGACCGCACGGTCTGCCAAGGCGTCGCGGTGAGCCGCTAGGGCCGCGGGCCAGCTGAGGTTCCCGCGGAAGTGGTTGGGTACCAGATCCTCGGTGGCGGCGAACCAGTAGGCCGCCACGGCCGTGAGAATCCGCCCCTTGTCGGGGATGCCCTCCGGCATGACGCAATCGAAGGCGCTGATGCGATCCGTGGCCACGATGAGGAGCTGGCCTCCCAGGTCGTACACATCCCGCACCTTGCCCCGGCGGAAGATGGGGAAAGGCAGATCGGTGCTGAGCAGAACGGTCATCGGATACCCCAAATGCAAAAGGTCCATCATCGCAGATAGCCCCTTGAGCCATCACACGGGAGGGTGGAAACCAGGAGTCTCAGACCATCTCGGGCAGCCGTCTTGGCGTGGGCGCCGACCAGTTCAGTCCACCGGGAAGCAGGGCGTAGCGGTTCATCACCCCCACCCAGTGGGCCAGTTCGGATTCGCGCACCGTGCCTTCCGGCCCGGCCAGGGGCAGGCCCAGGAACTGAAGGTAGTCCTGCACTTCGGCACCGGAGACACCGAGGAGGGTCGGCAATTCATCCAGGACGTAGTTCCGGTCGCCCGAAGGCGACGTCAGCAGACGGTAGTCGAAGGTTTCCCGCAGGACCGAGGCCGTGGCGGCGGGATCCAGTTCCTGGGCCGCATCCAGGTGGGGGAAGGGATTGCCCCCGAGAAGGCCCAGGGCCTGGGCCATGCCCAAGTGCGCCAGCAGGTGGACGGGATGGACCTTCAGCACCGCCTCAAAGGCCGCTCGAGCCTCCTGGACCCGTCCCAGGCGCAGCAGCGCTTCACCCTGGCGCAGTCTCGCCTCCACCCGGCCCGGTTCAGCCTTGAACCAGCGCTCGGCCACGGCCGCCATTTCCTCCAGCATGCCCTGGGCCCGGAAAAAGCCCGTCAGGTAGGCCAGGCTGGTCACGTCCTTCGGGGCGAGGAGCAGCAGTCGGTCCAGGATTTCGGCCGCCCGCAGCGACTGGCCCTCCTGATCCAGCCGGTGAGCCCAGTCCCGGAGCACCTCGACCTGGCGGGGCACCGGGTGGTTGGGTGTGGACCTCGCCGGGTCGGCCGGGTGGAGCAACTGGGTGCGAACCCACAGATACCGCAGGGCGCTGCGTCCATCCGGACCGCCCAGCTCCTCCTCGATGGCGTGGATGATGGTCTTGAGGCCATGCTCCCAGATGGGCGGCAAGGGCATTTGCACGTGGGTGCGCAGCTCCCGGATAAGGGGTTCCAATGGGTTCCCGGCCCGCCCCAGGTGCAGCCGGAGCCGGATCAGCTCCAATCCCGGGTCAGGCCCGGGCTGGAAGGCCACCCGCAAGGCCAGTTCCCCGGTGTCGGGATCGAAGTCGTCGAGGATCAGGAAGCGCAGGTGGGCCCGCATAAGATGGAGATTAACAAAGTTCTAGCCCCAAATGAGGTTGACCGCCCCCCAACCAGGGTCGATCATGCAGTATTGATTTGGATGGGAGTTGCCATGCGCAAGAAGCTTCTGCTCGTAACCATGCTGGCGGTTCTGCCTGCCACGGCTGGGGAAGTGGGGTTATTGATCGATAAACAGGTTGGTAAAGCCCAGACGGCGACCACTTTCAGCACCCGAAAGTATGATGCAGTCAGCCCCACGGGCTTCGGGATCAGGGGCGGGTTCGATGTCCTGGACCTGAAGGTGGCCGCCCTTCAGCTGAACGCCACCTGGCACAACAAAACCACTGGGGACCTCACTTACGGCGGCCAGAAGTTCGGCGAACTGGAAAACCAATACTGGGCCGCCGGGGCCATGGTGAACTGGAAGCTGCTGGTGAACGTGGGTGCAGGCGTGGAGTACCGCTCCGAGAAGCTCACCTTCCGCCCCAATACCGGCGCCAGCACCGACAGCACCCTCGGCCGCCCCTGGGCCCGTGTGAACGTCGGCTTCAGCATCCCTACTCCCGTGGTGAGCCCGTTCTTCCTCTTCGAGGTGGCTGCGCCCCTGTCGAAGAAGGACACCACGTCCTCACCCAAAGACCTCACCGATGCCCTGGCACCCCAGGTACAGATCGGCATCTACGGCGGCATCCGCTTTTAATTTCAAGCCTTGACGCGGAAAAGGGGCGCCTTCAGGCGCCCCTTTTCCGTATGATGAAGGCTCATTTCTACGAGGAACAATGGAACTCCGGATCCTGGGCTGCAGCGGCGGGGAGGCTGAGGGCGAGCGCCTGACGGGGCTGCTGGTGAATGGCTGCGTGGCCATCGATGCCGGATCCATTACCGCGGCCCTCACGGTCGCAGAGCAGGTGAAAATCCAGCATGTCTTCATCAGCCACTCGCATCTGGACCACATCTGCACCCTGCCCTTCTTCACCAAGAATATTTTCGGGCACACCCACGAGGCCGTGGAGATCCATGCCCTGCCTGAGACCCTGGATGCCCTGCGGCGCCACCTCTTCAATGACGAGTTGTGGCCCGACTTCAGCGTGATTCCCAGCCCCAACGACCCCACCATCCGCTACACCGAAATCGAGCCCGAGCATACCTACCATGTGTGTGGCCTGCACATCACGCCCATCCGCGTGAATCACCTGGTGCCCTGCGTGGGTTACCTGGTGGACGATGGGAAGGACGCCTTCATCTTCACCAGCGACACGGCTGAAACCGATCGCATTTGGGTCGTGGCGAATGCCGCTCCCAACCTCCGGCTCGTCATCGCCGAAGCCAGTTTCCCCAATGAACAGGCCTGGCTGGCTGAGGCTTCCAAGCACCTCACGCCTGCCAAGTTGGGCGCCGAACTGAAGAAGCTCCGGCGCGAGGTCCCGGTGCGGATCTACCATCTGACCCCTGGCGACAAGGCCACCATGCTGCCTCAGCTCCGTGCGCTCGGCGATCCCCGGGTCAGTCTGCTCTCCCAGGATGAGCGACTGCACTGGTAAGGGATTTAGTCCCGAGGGAACGCCTCCTTTAATGCGAGGAGAGCCTCTTCATAGGCGGCGGGAAGGGACTCGGCCAGCCCAGCTGCTTGTTCCAGGTGGCCCTCCCGCGCATGGACCTCGATGTGAGCGGCCACGTCAGCGAAACGCACCAGCCCCATGTTGGCCAGGGATCCTTTCAGCTGGTGGGCTTCCTGCAGGGTCTGTTCGGCATCAAGGGAACCCAGGGCCATGCGGAGGGCCGCGATGCGCACAGGGACATCCTCCTGGAACAGCGTGAGCAGTTCCTGGACCAAGCCTAGCGGCGCCCCAAAACCGAGGAGGTCGTGCAACAGCCTGGGGTCGAGGACCGGAAGATCACTCAAGGGAGCCTCCCCACTCAACGAATGGGCTCACCCGAACGATCAGACCGAGACATTCGGCGTCAATAGCCATGGCCCGCGGGGTGGCCGGCGGCCTGCAGCCGGATGAGGCTGGCGTCGAGCTTGGCCTGGGCGGTGGTCAGGTCGTGCTCCGTGTGCGCCTCCTTCAGGAGCTTGAGGGCGCGTTGGCGGGAAGCCTCGGCCCGCTCCAGGTCGATCATGTCCGTGGTCTCGCTCTCGCGGGCCAGGATGGTGACGTGGTCCGGGCCCACTTCCGCGAAGCCGCCGAAGACCGTGAGCCAGTGCTTTTGGCCATCCTGGACGTAGTAGAGCAATCCGTCGCCCACCTCGGTCATCAGGGGCGTGTGGCCGGGAAGGATGCCGTAGTAGCCGCGGGCAGCCGTGGGGAAGTGAACCTCCGCCACCTCGGCCGAGAACACCGGCCGCTCCGGGGTCACCACTTCAAGCTTGATCATTTGGGACATGGTCGCCTCTCAAGGCTCGGAATCCGCATGGCGGATTCCGAGTTAAGAACTGATTAAACTGCGGCGAGCTTCTCGGCCTTCTCGACGGCTTCTTCGATAGTACCCACGAGGTAGAAGGCCTGCTCGGGCAGGTGGTCCCACTTGCCGTCGCAGATCTCGCTGAAGCCCTTGATGCTGTCCTCCAGCTTTACGTACTTGCCCGGCATGCCCGTGAACTGCTCGGCCACGAAGAAGGGCTGGCTGAGGAAGCGCTGGATCTTGCGGGCACGGGCCACGACGAGCTTGTCGTCGTCGCTCAGCTCGTCCATGCCGAGGATGGCGATGATGTCTTGCAGCTCCTTGTACTTCTGCAGGATGGACTTCACGCGCATGGCGGTGTTGTAGTGGTGCTCGCCCAGGATGCGGGGATCCAGCAGGCGGCTGGTGGAGGCCAGGGGGTCCACGGCGGGGTAGATGCCCAGGGACGCGATCTCGCGGGAGAGGTTGGTGGTGGCATCCAGGTGGGCGAAGGTGGTGGCGGGCGCGGGATCC
>JANXYT010000032.1 GCA_025355915.1 Holophagaceae bacterium | reverse complement strand
AGGTGAAGGCGCCCATCGTCATCGGCCGCGACCACCTGGACAGCGGCAGCGTGGCCAGCCCCAACCGCGAGACCGAGGCCATGAAGGATGGCTCCGATGCCGTCAGCGACTGGCCGCTGCTCAACGCGATGACCGCCGCTTCGGGCGGCGCCTCCTGGGTGAGCTTCCACCACGGCGGCGGCGTGGGCATGGGCTACAGCCAGCACAGTGGCGTGGTCATCGTGGCCGACGGCACCGAGCGCGCCGACCGCTGCATCACCCGCGTCCTTTGGAATGACCCCGCCCTGGGCGTCTTCCGCCACGCCGACGCCGGCTACGAAACCGCCCGCGAGCATGCCGAAACCATCGGCTTGCATATTCCGATGAAGGGCTGATTATGTCTCGCCCCTGCCCCTGCCTGTCCAAGAAACCCTATGACCGCTGCTGCGGTCCCTTCCATGCGGGGTCGGCAGCGCCGGAGACGGCCGAGTTGCTCATGCGCTCCCGCTTTTCCGCCTACGCCCTCGGCAAGGTGGAGTACCTCATCGCCACCCGCCCCGAGGCCAAGCGCGCCGAGGAGAGCCGTGAGGAACTGGCCACCTACTGCAAGGCCGTCAGCTGCGTGGGGCTCAAGATCATCAGCAAGGAAAAGGGCAGCCAGACCGACGACACTGGCGTCGTCACCTTCCATGCCAGCCTGCAGACCAATGGGCGGCGAAGCCTCCATATCGAAACCAGCACCTTTGCCCGGGAAAACGGTCGTTGGGTCTATGTGGATGGCGTGGTGAAGGGCTAAGATCTCGCAGGCTCGAGCAGCCCGCCCAGAGGAAGGCCCCATGCCTGATCTCAACGCCATCATCACGCAGCGCATTGATTTCGCACCAGGCCTGATGGTGCTGCGGGTCGCCCCGGATGGATGGGAGCTTCCGGCCTTCAAGCCCGGCCAGTTCTCGGTCCTTGGACTCGCCACATCCGCAGCCCGCTGCGCGGATTCCGAACCCGAGGACCCGCCTCCCGCCCAGGATTCCTTCATCCGCCGGGCCTATTCCATCGCCTCATCCTCGCTGGAACGGGAGTATCTGGAGTTCTACATCGCCCATGTGAAGAGCGGTTCCCTCACGCCCCGCTTGTTCTCCCTGCGTGTCGGGGACCGCCTCTGGCTGTCACCCAAGACCACCGGGCTCTTCACCCTGGAACAAGTCCCCGAGGACCAGAATCTCGTGTTCATCAGCACCGGAACCGGGCTGGCCCCCTACATGAGCATGATCCACACCCACCTGAACCCCAGTCAGCCGCGCAGGATCGTCGTCATCCAGGGCGCCAGGAACTCCTGGGATCTGGGCTATCGCACGGAGCTGTTTCATCTGCAGCATCTTGCCTCGAACTTTACGTACATCCCCGTCATTACTCGACCTTCTGCTGAGCTGGTCCCCTGGAAAGGCCACACGGGACGGCTGCAGACCTTTTGGGCTCAGCGTGAGCTGGATAAGGCCTGGGGATTCGCACCGGAACCCGCTCACACGCACATCTTCCTGTGCGGCAATCCCGACATGATTGATGCCATGAAACCCCTGCTCGCAGCGGAAGGATTCACGCTGCATTCCAAGCAGGCGCCCGGGCAGATCCATGTGGAGGAATACTGGTAAGCCATCCCATGGAGTCGTAAAGGGTCAGTGCAATCCCGGATCCTTCTCGCCAGCCGTGATGCCGATGGTGAGCTGGTTCTGCTTTGGGGGCAGCGGACAGGTGGCGAACAGGGTGAAGGCACAGGGCGGATTGATGGCGCGGTTGAAATCCAGAACCACCTTGCCGTTCCTGGGCAGGTCGGCGTACAGGAACCGCCCCGCGGCATAGGTGCCATGGGCGCTGGTGGCGTCCTTGAAGATGAGGAAGAGTTCCGGATGTTCTGGATCTTCGACCATGGGCTCCAGCGTGACCTCGCGGCCACCCACCTTGAACCTCAGCAGCCCCGGCGCCGTCATGGGTTCAGTGGTGCCGAGCACTGTGGGAATGGCCCGGATCTGCGGAGTGGCATAGGGTACGAAGTCCGCTTCCACCCGCCAGGCGGGATCCACCGGAAACCGCGGCACGCCATGGAAAGCCTTCCGGGCCGGGGCTTCGGGATCCTTGATGCGGATCCCGAACCGGTTTCCCCGGCGGATGACATAGAATCGCACCCGGCCTGCTTGCAGAATGTCCGGCTTAGCGTCCGCATCGGATTTCAGCAGGGCTTCAGTGGCTGGCTTCCCGTTCAGGAGCAGCCCGCTGCCGGGGAACGGCCGAAAGCGCACGGTTGAACCCTCCAGGATGAAAAGTCCCGCCTTGGGCGGTGCGGCCCATTCCGGCAGCAGCACCGTGGACCCCGGCGCCGACCCGAGCGTGTTCTCCCCGGGATTGAGCCAATCCCGGCCGATGAGGCTCAGCCAGCCGTCCTCCGCCACGAGGCGGGTCACTCGGTCTGCGTGCCACACCTCCACCGTCTTCACGTAGGCATCCTGAGCCGACACGGACACGCAGAGGATGAAGAAGGATACGAGGGCGAGGATGCGTTTCATGGGGACCATCGTACCAGCAGGGGATGCGGATCGGATGCCACGAAACGGTCTAGGATGGTGGCTCGTCCCCTGTTCACCTGGAGCACCCATGCGCCGTTTCGCCCTTCTCCTGCTTGCGGCCCTTTCTCTTCCCCTCGGTGCGGGCGAAGCCCCGCGCCGCCCCATCCACACCTACTCCATCGTGGCCCGGGACCCGGTCACAGGCGACCTGGGCGTGGCGGTGCAAAGCCACTGGTTCTCGGTGGGGGGCTCGGTGCCCTGGGCCGAGGCCGGTGTCGGCGCGGTGGCCACGCAGAGCTTCACGGAACCCAGCTACGGCCCCCTGGGCTTGGCGCTGATGAAGGCCGGGAAATCCGCACCGGACGCCCTGAAGGCCCTGCTGACGGCCGATGCAGACCGCGAAGTCCGGCAGGTGGCCATGGTGGACGCCCAGGGCCGAGCCGCGGCGCACACCGGTGCCAAGTGCATCCAGGCAGCAGGCCACGAGGTGGGCGAAGGTTTCACGGTGGAGGCCAACCTCATGGACCAGTCCACGGTCTGGCCCGCCATGGCCAGGGCCTTCCGCACCGCCAAGGGCGACCTCGCGGACCGTCTGCTGGCGGCCCTCCGCGCTGCCCAGGCCGAGGGCGGCGATATTCGCGGTCAGCAGAGCGCGGCCATCCTCATCGTGAAGGGCAAGGCCTCGGGCCAACCCTGGAACGACCGCCTCTTCGACCTGCGGGTGGAGGACAACCCGGATCCCCTGAAGGAGCTGGGCCGCCTCATCCAGCTGCGCCGGGCCTACCGTCTCATGGATGAGGGCGACGGCTTCGTCACGGCCGGCAAGTGGATCGAGGCCAAGACCGCTTACGAGGCCGCCGCCAAGCTGGCCCCCGGCCTCTGGGAGATGCCCTTCTGGCAGGCCGTAGCGCTGGCCTCCAGCGGCAAGCGCGACGAGGCCCTGCCCCTCTTCAAACAGGTCTTTGCCGCCGAACCCTTCTGGAAGCGCCTCGTCCCCCGTCTCGCCGACGTGGACCAACTGCCGAAGGATCCGGCGCTACTGAAGGCCATCGCGGCGCAGTAAAGGAAAAGATTCACCACGATATTTCACTTTGTCTCGCGTATCGGCATAGTCGATACCGAGAAGACACGAAGACACGAAGGCACGAAGAAATTCAAAGCTCTTGTTCTTCAGTTTTCGTGCCTTCGTGTCTTCGTGGTAGATCAGTTTCCTGTCGTTCGATGCTCGATTTTTGGTGCCATGAGCATCCGCAGGCCATACAGGATGGCGCCCACGAGGATGAAGCTGTCGGCGAGGTTGAAGGTCCAGTAGTGCCAGGTGCCGAAGACGAAATCGAGAAAGTCCACCACGGCGCCCCGCAGGATGCGGTCGATACCGTTGCCCAGCGCGCCGCCGAGGATGAGGCCCATGGCCACGCGATCCCAGGTGGGTGTTTCCTTCGCCAGGAAGAGGCCCCCAAAGTAGATCAACGCCGCCAGTCCGGCCACGGCAAAGAGGATGAAGCGCGCCGTCGCCGGAAGCCAGGTGAGGCTGCCAAAGATGGCGCCCCGGTTGAATCCGAGGGTCAGGTAGAAGAATCCGTCGATCACCGGCATGGACTCACCATCACCCAGGATCCGCAGGATCCAGGCCTTGGAACCGAGGTCGGCGGCAAGGGCCGTGGCAGGAAGCAGCAGCCAGAGGAGACGGCGCATCATGCCACCACCGAGGCACAGCGGACGCAGAGCGCCGCGTCCTCGCCCTTGCCCTGGCCGCCCTTGTGGTTCCAGCAGCGGGGGCACTTGATACCGTCATGGGCGGTGACCGTGACGAGGGGACCGTTGTCACCGCTCGCATCTGCGATTCGAGCGATAGAGGAAACAACCAACAGGTCATCCAGGGATTCGCCAAGGGTGTCCAGCAGATCCCAATCGGCCTGATCCTTCAGTGTGATCTGGACCGCTGCGTCCAGGCTCGTGCCGACGGTCTTGGCCGCCCGATGGGGCTCCATCGCGGCCTGCACAGCCCCCCGGACTTCCCACAGCTTGTCCCACTTTGACTCCGCGGCAGAGCCGCTGAGCAGAGGGAACTGCTGTTCATGGACGCTCCCCGAACATCCCGGAATCTGCTCCCAGGCTTCGTCCGCAGTGAAGCTCATGACCGGGGCCAGCAGCATGCACAGGCCCTTTGCCAGCTCCCAGCAGGTGTGGCGGCAGCTGCGGCGACGGGGTGAATCCAGCGGGTCGCAATAGAGGCGATCCTTGATGATCTCGAAGTAGCGGCCGGAGAGTTCCAGCTGACAGAAGCCGTGGATGGCCTGGGTGGCGCGGTGGAACTCGAAGCGCGTGAAGGCGTCCCGCGCCTCGACCGTGGTGCGGGCGAAGGCTTCCAGCGCCCAGCGATCCAGGGGTGCGAGCTCGGCGGCCGCCACGGCGTCCTTCGAAGGGTCGAAGTCCGCCAGGGCTCCAAGCAGGAAGCGCAGGGTGTTGCGGATCTTGCGGTAGGCGTCGGCGCTGCGGTCGAGGATTTCCCTGGAGATGCGGATGTCCTCGCTATAGTCGCAGCTGGCGGCCCACCAGCGCAGGATATCGGCGCCGAGGGTCTTCAGGATCTCCTCGGGCGTGATGACGTTGCCCAGGCTCTTCGACATCTTCTGGCCCTTGCCGTCCAGCACGAAGCCGTGGGTGACCACCTGCTTGTATGGCTTGGTGCCAGTGGCGGCAAGATTGAACAGCAACGAACTGTGGAACCAGCCCCGGTGCTGA
>JANXYT010000500.1 GCA_025355915.1 Holophagaceae bacterium | reverse complement strand
GCCTTTTCCTCGGCGGTCAGCTTGCCCTTGTCCACGCCCCGCTGCAGATTCTTGTCGATGGTAGCCACACCCTTGGCGGCGAAGGCCTCGCTGATGTCCTGCATCAGTACGCTGAAGCCCGCCTGGGCGAAGACATGGGCGATGCCGTTGCCCATCTGGCCCGCGCCGATGACGCCGATGGTTTGGATGCTCATAGCGACCTCTCCTTGGGGGATATTGATCATGGGATCTGGGGGGTGGGGGAATTGAGACCTTGAAGGGAGAGGTCTCGTGTATCTGCGGAGCAGATACCGAGATGGAGTATCTCCAACCCCCAAGCTTACCCCCGGAATCCTGAGGATTCCGTCACCAGCTGGCGAGCAGGGCCGGGAGCTCCCGGATGGACTCGAGCACTGGAAAGGGGGATTCCTCCGGACTGGCAACCACTTCATGGGCCCAGGTCAGGTGATAGGGAATGTGGACGGCCCGAGCGCCCAGAGCCAGCACGGGCAGGATGTCGGACTTCACAGAGTTGCCCACCATGGCGAACGCCGCGGGCCGGATGCCATGGCGTTGAAGGATGGCCGCATAGGTGGCCTCGTCCTTTTCCGAAACGATCTCCACTTTCGAGAAGCAGCCGCCCAGTCCCGATTTGGCGAGCTTGGTCTCCTGATCGAAGAGGTCGCCCTTGGTGATGAGCATGAGGTCGAAGGCCCCGGCCAGCGCCTGAAGCGCCTCGGCCACCCCGGGCAGGGGCTCCACGGGCTTGTCCAGCATGGCCTTGCCGAGGGCGACCACCTGCCCGATGCCCGCGCCATCGAGACGGTCCTCGGTGAGTTCCAGCGCGGTCTCGATCATGGACAGGGTGAACCCCTTGATCCCGTAGCCGTAGCGGCTCAGGTTCCGCATCTCGGTGTCGTGGAGGCGGGCGTCGATCCAGGCAGCGTCGTGGAAGGGCCGCAGGAGGGCCCGGAAGGCCTCCTGGGTTTCGGCGTAGTGTGTCTCGTTGTGCCAGAGGGTGTCGTCGGCGTCGAAGGCGAGGGTGCGGAGCATGGGGGTCCATTCGGAAAACTCCCAGCCTACAATGGGAGATTCCCGAGGACACCATGAGCGCTTCCAAGACCCGCACCGACTGGGCCCTTTTCCTGCTCCGCCTCGCCGTGGGCGGCATGGCGCTGGTGCAGGGCTTCGAGATCCTTCGCCGTGCGCACGGCGCCATCACCTTTGCCCACGTCTCTACCTGGGGCTGGGCGCTGGGCGAGCTGGTCTGCGGCGCCCTGATTCTCATCGGCCTCTGGGTGCCGCTCATGGGCTCGATCCTGGTGCTGGTGTTGGGCTGGCCCCTGGTGCATGGCTGGATCCACGGGGCCGGCCTGTTGTCGAACCTGAGTGGCCTGTTCCGGCTGCTGGTGGGCCTGGCCTGCGCCGTGGGCGGTGGCGGCCTGTGGGCCGTGGACCGCTAGGAGCCCCCCGATGCTGCGCCCTCCGCCCCATCAGCTATTCGCCTTCGACGCCGAGTGGGTGCCGGATCCCCCCACAGGCCGGCGCGTGTTGGACCTGCCCAGGGACATGCCCGATGACGAGGTGCTGGCCCGCATGTGGGCCTACGGTGGCGCCACGGAGGCCGATCCACGTCCCTATTTGAAGACGATTCTCTGCCGCGTCGTATCCATTGCCGCGGTAATCCGCACCGTGAAGCATGGCGAGGTGCAGCACCGGCTCTACGCCCTGCCGGAGGGCCCCGAGGCGCTGCCGGAGGATGACCTTCTTCGCCGCTTTCTGGTGGCCATCGGCGACAAGAAACCCCAGCTGGTGGGCTTCAATTCCCGCGAGTCGGACCTGCCCATCCTGGTGCAGCGGGCCATGGTTCACCGGCTGTCGATCCCGGGCCTGGCCGCAGCGCCGAGAAGTGGGCGCCGGGGGACTTTTTCGACCGCTACGGCAACCAGCACGTGGATCTGCGCGAGATTACGGGCGCCTGGGGCAAGGCCTCCTCCACTTTGCACGAACTGGCCACGGCCTGCGGCATCCCGGGAAAACTGGGCACGGACGGCAAGAGCGTCATCGACCTCTGGCGCGCCGGGGATATCACCGGCATCGTCCGCTACAACCAGTTCGATGCGCTGACCACCTTCCTGGTCTGGCTGCGGGCCATGACCCTTTCGGGCCACCTCACGCCGGAGCAGATGGAGGCCGAGGAGGCCCAGATCCGGGCCCTGGTCCAGCAGAAGGCCGCCGTTGATCCGGTCTTTGAGACATTTCTCGATGGATGGAAGCGGCTGTCCTAATTCGCCCCCCCCCACCGGGTGAATCGAGGGACCGTACCTCTGCTTACTGAAAGATAAAAAAACACCGCCAAGCCGCCAAGAAGCCAAGCACTGCAAGATATGAATGTTGTCTTTCTTGGAGCCCTTGGCGTCTTGGCGGTGAAGTCTTTCCACTGGGTTTGAGCGCTGCTCGGGAAAAGAGGCAGAAGAGCATGGATTGGCACGGTTTCAGCAAACCCGGTTCCAGGCCGATACACTGTTGACGCGAGGAGCCGCCATGAACCAGGAGATCCGCCCCGAGGACCTCATCGTCACCGAGAATGACGGCACCCGGCGCATCAACCACGATGTGCTCGAGAGCTACGGCCTCTTCAACCTGCCCCGGGCGACCATGAGGCAGGCCCTGATGGTCTACTACGACAATGCCAGCCGGCTGGGCCGCGGCCCTGCCCAGACCGTCCGCACCTTCATCACCCTCGCCAGTTCCATCACCCGCTTCCCCCGCCAGGTGGCCATCAACTTCACCCGGGGCGTGGCCTACCGCAGGAATATGCGGATGCTCAGGCGGTTCAGCCGCTAGAGCGAAAACCACACGCCGAGCAAATAGGGAGAAAGGGGAGGTTGGCCGAGGCCTCAAGGCAGAGATGCCTTCCTCGGCGTCTTCGTGTCCTCGTCTGTGTTCGGCGAGAGTCCTTAAAGCCGCCTCAGGATCCGCTCGATGTTGGTGGCCTTGCGGCCTTCGGTGGTGACGAGGACGGCGTGGAGTTGCAGGTCGCCCTCGGCGACTTCGTACCTGGGACGCAGCACCTTCAGGAAGCGGCCCAGGCTGGCCTCCTTCTTCATGCCGATGACGCCCTCGTAGGGGCCGGTCATGCCAATGTCGGTCACGTAAGCGACGCCACCGGGCAGCACCTTGGCATCGAGGGTGGGGACGTGGGTGTGGGTGCCCAGCACGGCGGCGGCCCGGCCGTCCAGGTGGTGGCCCATGGCCTGGGCCTCGCTGGTGGCTTCGGCGTGCATGTCCACGATCACCAGATCGGCCCGCTCCTTCTGCAGGATCGTGTCCACGCAGCGGAAGGGGCAGTCGCAGGGCGGCATGTGGACCCGGCCCATGAGGTTGATGATCAGCACCTCGGCGCCCGAGGCCGTGTGCAGCTTCACCCAGCCGTTCCCGGCCGTGTCGGGGGGGTAGTTGGCGGGCCGCAGGATTCGGGGCTCCTGCCGGAAATAGCCATCAATGCCCTTCACGTCGAAGGCGTGGTTGCCCGTGGTGATGACATCCACGCCGTACTTATCGAACCACTCCCGGGCGATGGTGTCCGTGATGCCATGGCCGTGGGCGGCATTCTCACCGTTCACCACCACCAGATCCGCCCCGGTCTCCCGCCGCAAGTCCGGCAGGAAGGCCTCCACGAGCCGACGGCCCGGTTCGCCCACCACATCGCCTAGACAAAGAATCTTCATGCGGCACCTCCTGTGCCGCACCCTGCGGACTTCGGCTCCGCCAAAGTGGCACTTCGCTCCTGCTTCGTGCTCATGCGGCACCTCCTGTGCCGTACTCTGCGGGCTTCGGCTTGACTCGCGCCATCGGCGCTCGCCCCTCCGGGGCCGTCTGCTTCGCAGCCGGTCCTATTCGCCTTTGGCGAATAGTCGCCAAGGTGGCACTTCGCTCCTG
>JANXYT010000478.1 GCA_025355915.1 Holophagaceae bacterium | reverse complement strand
GGAAAAGCTGGGCACTCTAGAGCCCTATTTTGGAGATCCGCGTGGTGGTGCCTAAGCCTGTCAAGCATCACACCAGCTCCTCAGGCCACCTGGCGGCGCTGTCCGATCTGCTTCAAGACAGCCATACGGACTCGGCCCGGCTCTTCGAACATGGTTTGGCCCTCTTGGTGCAGTCGCTTGGAGTGGACCGGGCCCTGCTTACGCGCGTCACGGGCCTGGGCCACGAGGTGTTCTGGTGGGCGGTCGCACCCCACGTGACCATGGCGGGCATTTTCGATGCGCCCGAAAAGGGCTTCTGTCCCTACGTGCTTGCGCACCCCGATCGACCCCTCACGATCAACGATGCGGCCGAAAATCCCCGATGGCGCGAGTCTCCTGGCCACCTTGAGCTCGGCATCCGCGCCTACGCCGGTGTGGCGTTGAAGGTGGGTGAGCGGGCCCATGGGACGCTCTGCGTGCAGCATCACGCGCCCCACCAGTTCACCGACGCCGAGCTGGCCCTCCTGAGGACCATGGGGCATCTCATGGGGCGAACGCTGGAATCCGAGAATCTCAAGCAGGAACTGCAGTCCGCCCTCAGTGCGCTGGAACTCAGCAGCGCCATCGTGGAGGATAGTGCCCTCCAGAGTGCGCGGTCGGGTCTTCCCAACCGCCGCCACCTCGATATCTGGCTGCGCTCTGCGCTCTTCATGACCCGGCGGAGAAGAGAGCCCATGGCCCTCGCGCTGTGGTCGCAATCCATGGTGGCCGGCACCAAAGGCCGCCTTGCCATGGCTGCGGGGACGCTACGCGGCGAAGACCTCCTGGTGGAGTTGTCCCCGGATCAATACCTGCTGCTCATGCCCCATACCAGTGATTCGGGAGCGGAGGTGCTGCTGGCCCGCCTCCGCGAGATTGTGGGACACCACCCTACTGGAGCCGCGCTGTGGCAGCCAGACGGGAAGGATATGACCTTGAAGTCGGCTTTGCAGCGCGTGGGCAAAGCCTTTACAGACGCCAATCGCGATGGCGCGGCACTCATCTGGAACCACGATTGAGGTACCGATACAGCGCTCATCACTGGCCCAGCCCCTTGGTCCATGGGATGATAAAAAGCTCTGGTACAGCCGGTGAGAGTCCGGCCCCTTGGAGGTAGATTTGGACACTCCAACCCTGGTGAACGTGGCCTTGAACGCGCTGGATGGCCACCAAGGCCCCAGCCGCGAGGATCTGTGCCACTGGTACGAGTTGATGCACCTGGGCCGCCTCCTGGATGACAAGGCGCCGAATTACCTCAAGCAGGCCATTGGTTGGTCGTACCACGCCCCCTGCGCGGGTCACGAAGGCATCCAGCTGGCCGCGGGGCTGGCGTTCCGGCCCGGCCAGGACTTCCTCTTCCCCTACTACCGCGACCTCCTGACCTGTCTGGCTGCGGGCATCACCCCCGAAGAGATCATCCTCAACGGCATCTCCAAGGCCACCGATGTCGCCGGCGGCGGCCGCCACATGAGCAACCACTTCGCGAAGCCGTCCATCGGCATCCAGAATGTGTCGAGCCTCACGGGCAACCACACCCAGCATGCCGTGGGACTGGCCCGCGCCGTGAAGACCTACGGCCGCGACAGCGTGGTGTTCAGCAGCCAGGGCGAATCGTCCCTCTCTGAAGGCTACTGCTTCGAAAGCATCAACGGGGCCGACCGGGAGCAGCTGCCTGTGGTGTTCGTCATTCAGGACAACGGCTACGGCATTTCCGTGCCCAAGAGCGACCAGAGCACCAATGAATCCATCTGCGACAACTTCAGCGGCTTCCCGAACCTGAAGATCATCAAGTGCAATGGTCTGGACTTCCCGGATTCCATGCGCGCCATGGAAGAAGCCCTCGCCTATGTCCGCACGGGCAAGGGTCCAGCCATGGTCTACGCCACCTGCGTGCGCATCGGCAGCCACTCCAATTCCGACCGCCATGAGCTCTATCGCGATGACCTGGAGCGCGCCCAGGCCAAGGCGAAGGATCCCGTGCCCAGGTTCCGCGCCTACTGCCTGGAGCACGGCCTCAGCGAGGACGAGCTCAGGGCCATCGAGATCGACAATCAGGCCCGGTACCTCGCCGCCCACGACAAGTCCATGGCCGCACCCAACCCCGACCCCGCCAGCATCCACGACTTCGTCATTCCCGAGGGCTGGGTTTCGGAACACTATCCGGATGGCACGCACCAGGCCACCGGCGAAACCATCAGCCTCATCACGGCCCTGAACCAGACCCTCAAGGAGGAGTTCCGGCACAACCCGGACACCTTCATCTGGGGCCAGGACATGGCCAACAAGGACAAGGGCGGCATCTTCAACGTATCGAAGGGCCTGCAGCTGGAGTTCGGCGAGAAGCGGGTGTTCAACGCCCCCATCGCCGAGGACTTCATCGTCGGCACGGCCAACGGCTTCTCCCGCCTCGACGACAAGATCCGCGTGGTGGTGGAAGGCGCCGAGTTCGCCGACTACATCTGGCCCGCCGCCGAACAGATCGTGGAGACCAGCCACGAGTACTGGCGCAGCAACGGCCAGTTCGCGCCCAACCTCACCATCCGCCTCGCATCGGGCGGCTACATCGGCGGCGGCCTCTACCACTCCCAGAATGTCGAGGGCTGGCTCACCACCCTGCCCGGCATCCGGGTGGTGGTGCCCGCCTTCGCCGATGATGCCGCGGGCCTGCTCCGCACCGCCATGCGCAGCCGCGGCACGACGCTCTACCTCGAACCGAAGTTCCTCTACAACGCCAAGATGGCCTACGCCGCGGTGCCGCCGGATTTCGCCGTGCCCTTCGGCAAGGCCCGCGTCCGCCGGGCCGGCACGGACCTCACCATCCTGGCTTACGGCACCCCAGTCCACTTCGCCCTGGAGGCCGCCGCCAAGTTGGAGAAGGAAGGCAAGTCCACCGAAGTGGTCGATCTCCGCAGCCTCAGCCCCCTCGATCTGGACGCCATCGTCACGTCGGTCAAGAAGACCCACCGCGTGCTCATCGCCCACGAGGATAAGGTCTTCGGCGGCTTTGGCGGCGAACTGGCGGCCCTCGTCGCGTCAGAATGCTTCCCCTGGCTCGATGCCCCCATCGAACGCGTGGGTTCCGAATTCACCCCCGTCGGCTTCAACCGCATCCTCGAGCGGGCCATCCTGCCCAACACCGACAAGGTGCTGGCCGCCGCGCGGAAGGTCCTGGCCTTCTAACCTTTTTATTTGAAACCGCAGATGTCGCAGATGGCCGCAGATGGCTTCCCATCGATTTTCATCTGCGAAATCTGCGTCATCTGTGGTTAAAACTTCTCCTTTTCTTTTCCAGCAGTGATTACCCACAGAGGAGCACCCATGCAATTCGGCCCTTGGGATGTCCAGATCGTCAGTGGCGGCACCTTCCGGCTGGATGGCGGCGCCATGTTCGGCACGGTGCCGAAGGTGGTGTGGCACAAGCTCTACCCCGCCGATGAGGAGAACCAGATCCTCATGGCCACCAACTGCCTGCTGATTCGCGGCGAGGTGGGTGGCCAGAAGCACATCATCCTCGTGGACAACGGCAATGGCGACAAAGAGAGCGACGACTTCATGGCCCGATTCAAGTTCGAGGGCCGGGGCGTGCTGG
>JANXYT010000473.1 GCA_025355915.1 Holophagaceae bacterium | reverse complement strand
GCTCCGGGTTCGTGCTGCTGCGCGAGGCCTTGGGCGCACTCTGGGGGACCGCGCCCACAGCAGAAGAACTGGGTCGTTGCTGCGGATCCACGGATTGGGAGATCGTGGACGAACTGCACCGCATGCGCTTCGGACTGGGCCTGGACGAGCCCGGCTACGCCGCCTATGAAGCCGCCTGTCTCGCGCGATTCCGGGGGGCATTCGCCCCGGGCGCGAGTGCGGCCGTGGGTTACGGGGGCGTCCTGGAGGGCATGCACCGGTTGGCCGCGACCCATCGGGTGTGGCTCGTCTCCGGCAATTCCCCGGACCTGCTGGCCTTCAAGGCCGAGGTGTTAGGGATCGACGCGGCCATTCCCAGGCTGGGGTCCCTACCCCGCCACAACCGCACGGATTTGCTGAAACGGGCCCTCCACGGCTGCCCAGGCCCGCACCTCTATGTCGGCGACCGGCCCCACGACCTGGCGGCGGCGCGGGCCGCGGGCCTGCCTTTTCTGGGCATCGGCGACCGGGTCCCCGGCGGGCATCTGAACCTGGCCCCGGACGCCGCGGCAGACCATCTGATTGCCGCCGTCGAAGCCACACTTAAACAGTACTTTTGATAAGTCTTAGCGCGTCCTGACCTCGAAATCGTCCAGGAAGGCCGCGGTGCGCGGGTCGCGGTCCTTCCGGACGATGGCCTGCGCGTGATGCAGACGGCCCCGACGGACGACCACGATGCCCTCGATGAGGCCCGAATTAGGGCCCTTCACTTTGTAACGGAAACCCGGTCCCTTATCCCCGGGCAGATCCGTGCGTTGGATCGCCCCGAACCGGTAGCCGAGGAAATTCTGGTAGGTCGTCAGAATCTCCCGGGGCGTGGTTCCCCCCTTGGCCCCAGGCGGAAGGTTTCCCACCGAGACACTGAAGGTCTCATCCAGACGGCCCGCCGGGCTCATGGCCAGATCAAACCATTCCACCTCGCCGAAGGGCCCGGAATCCGTGTGGCGGTGGAGCTTTGGGGGTCCTGGAAAGGTGGCGGCGATGCCGAGGTTCTGGTTTTCCACGCGGCGGGGATCATCCCGGCACCCCGTCAGGGCGAGCAGCACCGCCAGACCCAACCAGACTCGAGACATGCCCCCCCCTTAGGTTGTCATCGGATGCCCGCCTCCGGAAGTTGACTCACCGCACTGTGAGCGCCTCCTCCAGCGCCCGCTTCGCCATGCCTTCGCCATAGCCGGACCAGCGCTTCACCAGCTTGCCTTCGCGGTCGATGATGAGGGTGGTCGGGATGCCGGGGATCTCGCCGAACGCGTCCATGGCCTTGGCACCGTCGGGCACGAAGGCCGTAAGGCCGAGCTGCGGATTCTGCGCCAGGAAGGGTGTCACATCGCCCCAGCCACCGCGATCCACGGAAATGGGCAGGACCACGTAGCGGTCGCCCCCGGCCTTCTGCAGTTCCGCCACCTCCGGCAGCGACTTCCGGCAGGGCGGGCACCAGGTGGCCCAGACGTCCACCAGCACCACCTTGCCCTTGAAGTCCGCCAAGGTGCGCCGGTTCCCGGCGGCATCGCGGAAGGCCACGGGGCTCACGTCCGTGCCCTTGGCGACCCCCTCGCCCCCCCCGCTGAACAGGCCGCGAAACACCACCACGCCCCCCAGCAGCAACCCGCCACCCACCAGCAGAACCGCTGCCAGCATGCGCCAGCGGGATTCGGGAACGTAGGTGTCGGACATGGGGGCTCCAGTCAATTGGTTTTCAGCCTTCAGGGTACCGCTCGAAGGGGTCGCTTCATACTGGGAGAATGTCCTCCCTCATCTCCGCTGCCGACCTCTACCCCCGCCTGTCCTCAATCCGCCTGCTGGACGCCCGGCAAGGTCCCTCCGACTACGCCACCGGCCACCTGCCCGGTGCCTTGCATGCGGATCTGAACCGCCACCTGAGCACAGCCTCCGACCCCGGCCATGACCCTGCCCAAGGGGGTCGCCACCCCCTGCCGCCCGTAGCCCGTTTTGCCGCGCAGGTGGGCGCCTGGGGCATCCATCCGGCGACGGATGTCGTGGTGTACGACGCCAGTGGCGGCGGCAACGCTGCCGCCCGGCTCTGGTGGATGCTGCGAGCCCTTGGGCACAAGCGCGTCTGCGTGCTCGACGGCGGGCTCCAGGCTGCGCTTGGAACAGGATTGACACTGACTGTCGATATGCCTGGCGTGGCTCCGCTCGCATCCTATCCTGCCGATCACTGGCGCCTTCCCCTGATGGACGCGGATGGGGTGGAAGCCCTGCGCCGCAATCCCGCCCGCCGCCTACTGGATGTGCGCTCCGCCGAGCGCTGGCGCGGCGAAGCAGAACCCTTCGATCCCGTGGCCGGTCACATTCCTGGCTCCATGAACGTGGCCTGGAACGAGAACCTGGGCCCCGATGGCCGCTTCAAATCACCGGCGGCATTGCGAGACCAGTACGAGGCCCTGCTGGGGGGCATCTCGCCCGCGCAGCTCACCGTCCACTGCGGCAGCGGCGTCACGGCCTGTCACACCCTCCTGGCGTTGGAGGTCGCAGGCCTGACCGGCGCCGCGCTCTACGTGGGTAGTTGGAGCGAGTGGTGTCGGAGCGGCCGGGAGATGACGCAGCAAAGACGCTAGTCTGGGTGGATGAACCCTTGGCGCGGCCTTCAGGGCCTTCCCCGCGAAGTCTGGCTGGTCTGCATCAGCACGCTGATCAACCGCCTGGGCACCATGGCCCTGCCCTTCCTGGTGCTGTACCTCACGGAGGGCCGGCGCTGGACGCCAGCGGAGGCGGGCTACGGAATGATGGTCTACGGGGCGGGCGCGCTGGTGGCGGGGCCCTTTTCCGGCCGTCTGGCGGATCGCCTGGGCCATGTCCACGTGCTGAAGGCAAGCCTCTGGTCTTCTGGAGCCTTGCTGCTGATACTGCCCTTTGCCACCACCAAGCCGCTGCTCTTCGCGTTGATCTTTTTGTGGGCGGGGCTCACGCAGGCGTTCTGGCCCAGCGCCATGGCCCTGCTCACGGGCCTCGCGGGGCCCGAGCAACGCAAGGCTGTCTTCGCGCTGCACCGTCTCTCCGTCAACCTGGGCATGGCCGTGGGTCCCGCCATGGGCGGCTTCATCGCCCACCACAGCTACCGCTGGGTGTTCTGGACCGACGGCATCAGCACCCTGGCCGGGGCCGTGATGCTGAGCCTCGTGCTGAAGGCGCCCCCCGCACCCTTGCTGCCGCATGACCATGCCCGCGGACAAAGCCCCTGGCGGGACCGGCACCTGGCCTACCTGCTGCTGCCCTTCATTCCCATGCTGATGGTGTTCTTCCAGATCGAAGGCACGCTGCCGCTCTGGGTGGTGCGCGATCTCGGATTGGGCAGCCGCTTCTTCGGCCTCCTGTTCACGGTGAACACGCTGCTGATCGTACTGCTCGAGGTGCCCCTGAACCTGGCCATGGCCCACTGGACTCACGGGCGCCAGCTCTTCCTTGGATCGCTCTGCCTCGCCCTCGGCTTCGGCCTGACGGCCTGGGCCACCGGGTACACCACGCTGATCCTCACCACGGTGATCTGGACCTTCGGCGAGATGATCCTCTTCCCCGCCATGAGCGACGCCGTGGCCACCCTGGCGCCTCCCGACCGTCGCGGCGAATACATGGGCCTGCTCTCCCTCACCTTCGCCGCCGGTCTGGCCCTGGGTCCCTGGCTGGGGGTGCTGACCTATGCCCTGGCTGGTCCGCGAGTTGTGTGGCTGGCCACCTTCGTCATCGCCGGAGGCGCAGGGCTGCTGCTGGTGCGGTTCAGGACACCGGGAACGGCCCCCCGCACTGGGATCTGAATCGGTCGAAGCAGGTTTGGTGCTGGGTGAAGGGATCCCGGGTGCGTCTGGATAGATGGAAGGGCCAGGACCCTCAGGAGCCTTCGGCCGCGGCGTCGTGGTAGCCCGCGGTGACGCTGACCAGCTTGGCGATGACCAGGTCGCCGGAGACATTCAACGTGGTCCGGCACATATCCAGGAAGCGGTCCACACCCAGGATCAGGCCGATGCCTTCGGCGGGAATGCCCACCTGCACCATGAGGACCACGATGAGCGGCAGGGATCCGCCGGGTACTCCGGCTGTTCCGATGCCTGCGAGCACGGACATGAGCACGACCACCAACTGGCTTTCGATGGACAGGTGGATGCCATAGACCTGCGCGAGGAAGAGTACCGTGACTCCCTCGAAAAGCGCCGTTCCATTCTGGTTCGCGGAGGCACCAACGGTCAGCACGAAACGGGAGATCCGGGGAGGCAGCTTCAGCACGTGTTCGGCGGTCTCCAGGGCGATGGGGAGGGTGGCGTTGGAGGAGGCGGTCGAGAAGGCATACAGATAGACTTCCTTGCATTTCTTGAAGAATTCCCAAGGATTGGTCCGACCGAAGAGGGCCAGGGCACCGCCATACACGACAAACTGCTGGATCAGGAGACCCAGCACGACGGTGCCCACGAAGAGAGCTAAATTGCCCAGGAAGCCCGCGCCCAGTGCATAGACGGTCTTGAAGATGATGCAGAAGATGGCGACAGGCGCCAGCTTCATGCCGATCTCGATGACCTTGAGCGAGGTCTCGAAAACCGTGGCTAGGCATCGGACGAAGACGTTCTCTTCACTCGATGCCGTCAGGCTCAGGGCAAAACCGAAGAAGAGACAGAAGAACATGAAGGAGATGATCTCGCCCTGGAAGGCGCGCACCGCCGCGTCCAGAGGGTTTTGCGGCAGGAGATCCACGAAGAACTGGAACCACGGCTTGGCCTGGGCGGCCGCCACGGACTTCTGGATGGCGATGACCGACTGGTTCTGGGCCAACACCTGCCGGTCGAAGGTGATGCCAGCGCCGGGTTTCAGGATGGTGGCCAGGGCCACGGCGATGAGGACCGCCATGAAGCTGAGAAGCAGGGTGTAGGCCACGGAGCTGAGGGCGACCCGGCCGAGGTTCCGCCCCCTGCCGAGTTCGAAGACACCCAGCATCAGGCCCGCTCCGATCAAGGGAACAACCACCATGAAGATGATCCGCAGCCAGACCGATCCGATCAGGGTCATGAGGTCCGTGACCCACCGCATGGCAGGCACGGCTGCGATCGGGAACCCGTAGTGGCCGACGAGCCCCAGGACGACGCCGAGCAGGAATCCGATCAGCAACTTCGTAGGCATCTTCACCGGACAGACCTCCCATTCACCAATCCAGGACGAGCAGGGTCATGCGTGTGGACTTGGCTTTAGGGTGCCATCTTCGAAGGGAAGAGTCCCCTAGTGCCCGATGGGATCCCCTACTCGGATCACGCCGCCTTCCAGGATTTCGGCGCGGAGGCCGCCGCGGTGGACGAGGCCGGGCAGGATCTGGGGCTTGCCCGTCATGCGAGCCAGATCAGTGCAGGGTTCGCAGAGTTCATGGCCGCGCAGGCGCACCTCACCCACCCTGAATTCGCGGCCCACCAGGTGATTCAATGCCACGCCCCGGGTGACGAGGTTGCGGCGCGTGTCTCCGGGCGCCAGCACCAGGCCGAGCTCGCGCTGCAGCGCCTCGATGGCCTCGGCCTCGATGAGCGTGATCTGGCGGCCCGGCTTGGGCTTCGCCGAAAAGCTGCCCCTGCGCGTGGCGTAGCGATCGCCCTCCAGTCCAACACCCGCGATCGCGGTGGCTTCCGCCACGCCATGCATGGGGGCCTCGGCGGACGAGGCGAGGTGAATGGCTTCGATGCGGCCTGGCTTCACGGCGGCCTCCCTGTCTGAGTGTCCAGTGAAAGCTGGAGACTGTCATCAATCCCGGAGCAGATCCCGCCGGTCCACCAGCCGGAAGATCCGACCCTTCCAGCGGGCGGCCAGAGCGTCGATCTGGAGCTCGGCAGGAGCGATGGCAACGACCTTCGACTTGCCCTTTTCCATGGGATAGAGGAAGACCTGTTCGATTTCGCGGAATCCCTCGCGGTCTTCGGGGAACATCACGTACCTCACCAGCCACTGGGGGTCGCCCGCATAGACCTCGTACCCGTAGTGGCGGCAATCGGGATCCGCGAGGGCGTGGGAGTCCAGGCGCAGCCAGGATGGGGGCATTGGCTCAGCCTGGAAGGTGGGAATGGCGCCAGAGACCCGGACACCCACCGGCTCCAGGGGCGGCGGCGCCTCCCCTGGATGCAAGGCGAGCAGGCAGGTCATGAGTGTTTTCAACATGGAGAAGACCCTCACGGGCAATGAAATTCCCGCTTATGACCTAATTTCCTCATCCCTTCTGCGGACGGGGGGGCAAGAATCTGTGACTTCTGATGCGATTCAGGCCTGAAGCACCGCTTCCAGCTGATCCACGGCCCAGCCCAGTTGCTCCTTGGTGATGACGAGGGGCGGAGCCAGGCGGATGGTGTCCACGTGGGTGTCCTTGCAGAGCATGCCGCGGTCCTTGAGGGCGTAGCAGTACTTGCGGGCGCCGCCGGCCTCGGGCTTGAGCTGCACGCCGGCCCAGAGGCCAATGCAGCGGATTTCCTGCACCTTGTCGGTCTTCATGGTCTGCAGGCGCTGCTTGAAGTAGACGCCCAGCTCGGCGGTCTTTTCCACCAGCCTTTCGTCCACCAGCACATCCAGCGCGGCGCTGGCCACGGCGCAAGCCAGGGGGTTGCCACCGTAGGTGGATCCGTGGATGCCAGGGGTGAAGACATCCATCACCGCATCGTTGGCCAGAAAGGCGCTCACGGGGTAGTAGCCGCCGCTGAGGGCCTTGCCGATGGTGATGCCATCGGGGCGGATGCCTTCATGCTCGAAGGCAAACATCTTGCCCGTGCGGCCCAGGCCCGACTGGATCTCGTCCAGCACCAGCAGGCAGTTGTTCTGGTCGGCCAGATCGCGCAGGCCCTTCAGGAAGCCCTTGGGTGGAATCACCACGCCGCCCTCGCCCTGGATGGGTTCCAGAAAGATGGCACAGGTGTTCGGGTTGATGGCCTTCTTCACGGCCTCCAGATCGCCGTAGGGGACGATGACGAAGCCGGGAGTGAAGGGGCCGAACTTGCTGGTGCTGTCGGGGTCGGTGCTGAAGCCCACGATGGTGGTGGTGCGGCCGTGGAAGTTGCCGTCGGCCACGATGATCTCGGCCTTGCCGTACTCGATGCCCTTCTTGTCGTAGCCCCACTTGCGCATGGCCTTCAGAGCGGTCTCCACGGCCTCGGCGCCACTATTCATGAGCAGGGCCTTCTCGAAGCCCGTGAGCTTGCAGAGCTTCTCAAGCAGGGGCGGAAACTGGTCGTTGCGGAAGGCCCGGCTGGTGAGCGCCAGCGTCTTGATCTGCGCGATCATGGCCTCGCCGATCTTCGGATGGTTGTGGCCCTGGTTCACGGCGGAGTAGGCCGCCAGGAAATCCATGTAATTCTTGCCGTCCACGTCGGTGAGAAAGACGCCTTCGCCCTTGGTGCACACCACGTCGAGGGGGTGGTAGTTGTGGGCGCCGAACTGGTTTTCCTGCGCGATCAGGGCTTCGGACTTGGCGGCAAGGATGGCCATGGGACCTCCGGAAGGGGTGGCGTGGGCTGGGAAGGTTCGAGTCCTAAACTTTAATCCCGCTGGCCACACTTGTCAGGATTCTCAAGGATTTCTTGACGAACTGTCAGGGGCCATCCCCCGGAGCCACCCTTCTGGCCAGCGGCAGAATTCCCCCGCTGGGCGGGAGGCTGCAACAATGGCCCTCACACCTGTTTATCGTGAATGCATTGGAGCCCCCATGAGCGACCAGCCCACCTCCCTGTACGGCGACCAGCCCGAAGCCCCGAACCCCCCGGCACCCAGCCTGATGGATCAGATCATCGGCGTGTTCACTTCCCCCGTGGAGCTCTTCCAGCGGTTGAACAAGGCGCCTAGCTGGGCCTGGGCCCTGGGCGTAATCATCGCGGGGTCCCTGATCATCACCGTGATCTGGGGCCTGAAGGTGGACGTGGACGAAATGATCCGTCCCGTCCTGGAGCGCAACCCCCAGATCCAGTCCGCGCAGATCGACTTGATCATCGAGATGCAGAAGAAGTTCATCCTGCCCTTCGGCATTCTCGCCGCGCTCTTCGGCACAGCCGCGATGGTGGCACTGGTGGGGCTCTTCTACTGGCTGATGGGAAAGGCCTTCCCCGAAGGCGAGGCACCCAGCTACCCGCAGGCCCTCAGCGCCGCCGTGGTGCCGGGTCTGGTGAAGCTGCCCCAGATGCTGCTGCTCGCCGTGATCTGCCTGGTACGTCCCATCGGCGGCCTCACGCCCGACAAGATCACACCGACCTCGCTGGGCTATTTCTTTCATGTGGAAAGCCTGAAGCTCCAGGCCTTGTTCTACGGCCTGGACATCTTCTACCTGGCCGGGGTCGTACTGGCTTATCTGGCCCTTCGACATCTGGTTCGCATGAAGGCCATCGGGGCACTCATTTGCGTGCTGCTTCCGATGGCCCTGCTAATCGGGCTGCGAATTCTGGGGGCCAAGTAGATGGCGTCCCGAAACACTAAGGCCTTGCTTGGTGGAGCCGCCGCCCTCGTGATCCTGATCGTCCTCGGCGTCGCCTTCGGCGGCGCCAAGGATGAGGACAGCGCCTTCTCCTGGGACGCGGTAGGCCGCGGCGACATCCGCGAAACCATCACCGCCAGCGGCGAGATCCGCGCCAAGACCCAGATCAATATCGGCACCTCCGTGGCCGGCGAGATCAAGGCCATCCACGTGAAGGACGGTCAGGATGTGAAGGCGGGCGATCTGCTGGTGACCATCGACCAGGAGCGCCTCCGGCAGGCCCAGGCCCAGGCCGAGGGCGCCCTCGACGCGGCCCGTCAGGATGCCTCGCGCCTCGATGCCGGTATGCGCCGCGCCGTGGACAGCTTCCCGCGCTACGAGTCTCTCCGGCAGCAGGGACTCATGTCCGACGAGGACTTCCGCCAGCAGAAGCTGGCCAAGGAAAGCGCCGTGCTGTCCTACAACAGCGCCAAGGCCAACGTGGCCCAGAGCGCGGCCAGCCTGAACGGCATGCGGGATGGCCTGGCCAAAGCCACCCTCCGGGCACCCATCGCCGGCCGGGTCACCAGCCTGAAGGCCGAGAAGGGCGAGACCGCCATCCCTGGCATGAGCAACCTGCCCGGCGCGACGCTGATGATCATTTCCGACATGAGCGAGATGCAGGCGGAGATCAAGGTCAACGAAAGCGAAGTGGTGCGCACGAAGGTGGGCCAGACCGCCCAGGTGACCGTGGAATCGCTGCCCGGCAAAGTGTTTCAGGGCTCGGTCATCGAAGTGGCCACGGGCACGGAAAAGACGGGTACCGACGCCAACCTGTACAAAGTGAAGGTCCTGCTCGCGGGCCAGCGGAAGGACCTGGACAACCTACGCCCGGGCATGAGCGCCCGGGCCGTCATCCTCACCCAGGAGGTCAAGGGCGTGCTGCGGGCGCCCTTGCAGGCGGTGCTGGAGCGCGAAGGCAGCCTTGATGACGCCCAGAAACAGGGCCTGCTGGCCCCCATGGCCCGCAACATCGTCCTCGTGTTCAAGGACGGCAAGGCCATCGAGCGGCCCGTGCAGGTGGGCATCGCCAATACGCAGTTCTTCGAGCTGAAGGAGGGTCTGGCCGAGGGCGACAAGGTGCTCACGGGTCCCATCCGGAAACTGAAGGAACTGAAGGACAAGGCGCCTGCCAAGCTGCGTTCGCGCTCCGACACTGAGCTGGCGAAGACGAAGGAATCGAAGAAGTAATGGATATCCGCGAACCCCTCTCCGCCGCCGTCCGCGCCCTCAGGGCCAACAAGCTCCGCTCAGCGCTGACCACGCTGGGCATCATCATCGGTGTGGCGGCGGTGATCATCGTCGTGAGCCTCGTGCAGGGCCTCAAGACAAGCGTGCTGAAGCAGGTGGAAAAGGCCGGAAGCCAGACGCTGTTCGTTCGCCCCGTCTTTCCGGGCGAACTGCCACCGGAAGAATTCGCCCGGCTCAAGGACCGCGATCTCACCCTCGATCACATGCGCGCGTTAGCGAAGGACATGCCGCAGCTCACGCATCTGACGCCGGTGTTCTTCACCAGCTATGAAGTGAAGGTAGGCGGCCGCACCGCCAACACCCGCGTGGTGATGACCGACGACAGCTATCTCGAGCTGAACAGCGTCAACCTCGGCACGGGCCGGAACTTCGTGCCCTCGGACCTGCGCCTCGCCAGCAAGGTGGCCATCATCGGCCCCAGCCTCGTGGAGAAACTGGGCCTCCAGGGGAACCCCCTCGGCCGCCTCATCGTGGTGAACAAGAACCTCAGCCTGGAGATCGTGGGCCTTCTGGAGCCCCAGGGAGGATCCCTCGGGAATGATCCTGACGACGTGATCATGGTCCCCCTCACGACGGGCATCTCCCAGCTGACCGAGGTCCAGCGCCGGCAACTCTTCTTCCAGGCCCGGGTGGATCCACGCCTGTCGGCCGATGATGGCGCGGACATGGTCACGGATGCCCTCCGGCGCATCAAGGGCCTGCGCGGGAAACAGCCCAACAGCTTCAAGGTGTTCAGCCCGAAGCAGATCACGGGAATCGTCAGTGGCATCACCGGCACCATCACCGCCGTGGCGGGCGGCATGGTCTCCATCGCCCTGCTGGTGGGCGGCATCGGCATCATGAACATCATGCTGGTGAGCGTCACCGAGCGCACTCGGGAGATCGGCATCCGCAAGGCCGTGGGCGCCAAGCGCCGCGACATCATGCTGCAGTTCCTCATCGAAGCCGCCTTCCTCTGCGTCCTGGGCGGCGCCATTGGCGTGGGCCTGGGCTTCATCGTGGGCGCCATTCTCGGCAAGGCCCTGATGGGCACCATGGGCTCCGTGCCCCTCTGGGCCGTCACCAGCGCCTTCGCCGTCCCCGCCGCCATCGGCCTCATCTTCGGCCTCTACCCCGCCGCCAAAGCCAGCAAGCTGGATCCCATCGAGGCGCTTCGCTACGAGTGATGCGCCTCTTCTTTTTAAATGGAGAAAACGATCACCGCCAAGGCGCCAAGAAGCCAAGCACTGAGAAATGCAGTGTTTTTCTTGGCGCCTTGGCGGTGGGTCTTTCCCGTTGACGTTGAATGCACCCAGGAAAGAGTTCTTCCCCGATAGACTGGTCGTCCGTCTCGATCGGAGTTGAATATGTCGAAGGTCGTCCGCATCGCCAATGGCCAAGGTTTCTGGGGGGACAGCATCGACGCCCCCGTGCACCTGGTGGAAGCTGGAGATATTGACTACCTGACCCTGGACTACCTCGCCGAAGTAACCCTTTCCATCATGCAGAAGCAGCGGCGGAAGGATCCTCAGCTGGGCTATGCCACGGACTTCGTGGACCTGATGAAGCGCGTGCTGCCCCAGCTCAAGGCCAAGGGCATCCGCGTGGTGGCGAACGCCGGGGGTGTGAACCCCGAGGCCTGCCGCGCGGCCGTGCTGGAGGTGGCAAAAAAGCTCGGTGTCACCGGCCTGAAGATCGCCACGGTGACCGGCGATGATGTGCTGGCGCGGCTGCCCGAATTCCAGGCGAAGGGCCTGAAGCTCGCCAACATGGACACGGGCGAAGGCCTCTTCGACGTGCCCCGGGAGATCCTCAGCGCCAACGTCTACCTCCAGACCCAGGCCATGGTGGAGGCCCTCGACACCGGCGCGGACATCGTGCTGACGGGCCGCTGCACGGATCCGGGCCTCACCCTGGCGCCCCTGATCCACGAGTTCAAGTGGGCCGCCGATGACTGGAATCGGCTCGCCGCAGGCACCGTGGCGGGCCATATTCTTGAATGTGGCGCCCAGAGCACCGGCGGCAACTTCAGCCGCTGGTGGGAGGTGCCCGACCTCTGGAAGGTGGGCTATCCCATCGCCGAGTGTTCGGAGGATGGCACCTTCATCATCACCAAGCATGCGGGCACCGGCGGCATGGTCACGGTGGACACGGTGAGCGAGCAGCTGGTCTATGAAATGGGCGACCCGGAGAACTACATCACGCCGGACGTGGTGGCGGAATTCAGCAGCATCCATCTGGAGCCGGTCGGCCCTGACCGGGTGCGGGTCTCCGGCATCACCGGCAAGCCCCGCACGCCCTTCCTCAAGGTGAGCGGCGCCTACCTCAAGGGCTACAAGGCCACGGGCCAGCTGACCCTCTGCGGCCCCCGGGCCCTGGAGAAGGCGCGGCTCTGCGCCGACATCGTGTGGAAGCGCCTGAAGGCTGCAGGTTTCGAATACGAGCACACGGACGTGGAATTCCTGGGTGCCAGCACGGTCCACGCGGGCATCGCCCCCGCCCCGGCGGAACCCGCCGAGATCGTGCTGCGCCTCAGCGTGAAGGATTCGGATCGGAAGAAAGTGGAGCGCTTTGGTCGCGAAATCGCCCCCCTGGTCACCGCAGGCCCCGCGGGTGTGACGGGCTTCGCCGGAGGCCGGCCCAAGGCCCAGGAGATCGTGGCCTACTGGCCCGCCCTGCTGCCCCGGGAGCTGGTCTCCTGGACGGTGACCACCGAAGAGGTCTGAGCTTTCAACCGAGCCTGATTGCCCAGGGTCCAATCCCTGCACCCTTGCGGTCCCCCTTCCGATCTCCCACCCTTGTTGGCACAGGTTCAAGGAGTCCCCATGCATCCACACACCCGCATGACCCTCAGTTCCCTTGGAATCCTCGCCCTGATGGGTTGCTACAGTTCCCGCCACAATGACTATGGTCCCTCCTCCAGCTACCTGGTGAACGCCATCGCCGTGGCGGACATTGACGCCAACGGATTCCCCGACATCCTCGGCATGGTTTCCACCGACCTCGGGGGGCTGCCCACCCAGGGATACGTGTCGACCCGTCTCCAGAGTTCCGCGGGCACCTTTGTCCTGCCCACCCGCTTCGGCGTGGGGACTGGCCCCGCCAACCTCGTGGTGACGGATGTGAATGGCGACGGCCGCTCGGATCTGGTGGTGGCCAACGCCGATGACCAAACCGTCACCGTGCGCCTGGCGGATCCGGCCCGGCCCGGATTCTTCCTGCCGGCCATCGTGCTGACCACCCCCGGCCGTCGCCCCTTGGATGTGGCCGTGGGCGATCTCAACGGGGACAGCCGCATGGATGTCGCGGTGGCCGCCAGCGGCGCCAACAGCGTGCTCGTCTTCACCCAGACCGCCACCGGCACCTTCAATCCACCCATGGCCTACGCCGTGGGGGGCGATCCTCAGGCCGTGACCGTGGCGGACCTGGATGGCAACGGTTTGACTGACATCGCCGTGGCCACCACGGCCAACACGGTCTCCGTGCTGCTCCAGACCGGGGCCGGTGTCTTCGCCTCCACCGTGGACTACACCACCGGGGTCCAACCCGTGGCCATCAAGGCGGCGGACCTCAACGGGGACGGCAAGCTGGATCTGCTGACCGCCAACTATGGCGCGGCCCTCAGCCCCGGTACCCAGGGCCTGAGTGTGCTGATCCAGGGCGCACCTGGCACCTTTGCCGCCCCGGTCCACTACACCACCGACTACCGCGCCAGTGCCCTGGCCGTGGGCGATCTGAACGGCGATGGCCGCCCGGATGTGGTCGTAGCCTGTGCGGGCCTGCCGGGATACCCCGGCGCCGCGTCTGTGTTCATCCAGGGCGGCATCGTCGCTGGGGCCCTATTGCCCGCTGTGAACTACACCGGCGCCTGGGGACCCATGGGCGTGGCCTTGGCCGATATGGACGGTGACGGTCATCCAGACTTGGTGCTGGCCGATGGCGATATCGTGGTGCGCCTCAACGATGCCACCGCACCCGGCACCTTCGGTCCCCCGAAATTCTTCTACAACTGACTCCAAAAAAGCCCCGGATCTCGGTAATGCCGTTCACTTAGGAGTCTTGAAAAC
>JANXYT010000465.1 GCA_025355915.1 Holophagaceae bacterium | reverse complement strand
CCGCGAAGCCGGGCTCCAGTTCTAGGGGATGACCATGGCGACTGCAGAGCTCAGAGACAACAAGGAATCCCGCAACGCCGAAGGCGGGGAATTCAAGGACCAGGTCATCTATGTGGGCCGCGTCACCAAGGTGGTGAAGGGGGGCAAGAACTTCTCCTTCTCCGCGCTGGTGGTCGTGGGCGACGGCAACGGCAAGGTTGGCTTCGGCCTCGGCAAGGCCCTCGAAGTGCCCTCCGCCATCAAGAAGGGCATTGAGAGCGCCAAGCGCAACATGATCCGGGTTCCCCTCACCCCGAACGGCAGCCTGCCGCACCCGGTGATGGGCATCTTCGGCTCCGGCAGCGTGCTGCTGAAGCCCGCTCCCGAAGGCACCGGCATCATCGCCGGGGCTGCGGTGCGCGCGATCATGGAGGCCGCCGGCGTCCACAACGTGATGACGAAGAGCCTGGGCTCCTCCAATCCCCACAATGTGGTTCGCGCCACGTTCGAAGGCCTGAAGGAACTCATGGATCCCTACACGGTGATGACCAACCGTGGCCTTGACCAGGCGGAGGCATAACATGTCGCAATACCTCGGCAAGCAGGTGGTGCTGACCCTCAAGCGCTCCATCATCTGCACCACTCCCAAGCACCGCGCCTTCATGCAGACCCTCTGCCTGAAACGGCCCGGCGATACCCGCGAATGCGAATACACCCCCAACGTCCACGGGATGATCAAGCTCGTCCCGCATCTCATCGACGTCAAGGTGAAGGGGTAGACCATGAAGCTCAACGAACTCCGCCCCGCAGAGGGCGCCACCAAGACCCGTAAGCGCCTCGGTCGCGGCAAGGGCTCCGGCCTGGGCAAGACCTCCGGCCGCGGCGAAAAGGGGCAGAAGTCCCGGTCCGGCTACCGCAGCAAGCGCGGCTTTGAGGGTGGCCAGATGCCCCTGGTCCGCCGTCTGCCCAAGCGCGGCTTCACCAACATTTTCGCCGCTGAAACGAAGGAGATCGGCCTCAGCCTCATCTCCATCCACTTCAAGGACGGTGAAACGGTCAGCCTCGATGCCCTCCGGGAAAAGAAGCTGGTCAACTCCCGCGTGGAGAAGATCGTGGTGCTGGCCAGCGGGGAACTCACCACCAAGGTGAACGTCGTCGCGGACCGCATCACCAAGGGTGCCCGGGAAGCCATCCTGGCCAAGGGCGGCACCATCCAGGAGCCCAGCGCGAAGTCTGCCGAGTAGCGGCCCATGAACCGCATCAAGAACCTCTTCGCCATCCCGGAGCTGCGCAGGCGGCTCCTGTTTACCCTGATCCTCCTGGCCATCTACCGGCTGGGCGTGCACGTCAGCGTGCCCGGGGTGAACGCCGAAAACCTTGCGGCCGCGCTCCGCCGCGGAGGTGGCGGCCTCTTTGATGTCATCGACCTATTCTCGGGCGGCGCTTTCAAGAAGTTCTCCATCTTCGCCCTCGGCATTGCCCCCTACATCACGGCCAGCATTGTGCTGCAGTTGATGGGGGCCGTGGTGCCCTACCTGGAGAACCTCCAGAAGAAGGAAGGCGAGGCCGGCCGGCAGAAGATCAACCAGTGGACCCGCTACCTCACGGTGGGCCTGGCCTTCGTCCAGGGCCTCGGCATCGCGTCCCTGGCCCAGAGCCAGAACGCGCCCGGCCTTGAAGTCGTGACCAGCGCCATTTCCCCGACGGCCTTCCGCTTCCTGGCGGCCTTCACGCTTGCTGTTGGTACCATGTTCGTCATGTGGATCGGTGAGCAGATCACCGAGCGCGGCATCGGCAATGGCATCTCGCTTCTGATTTTCGCGGGCATCGTGGCGGGCCTTCCCCAGGCGCTAACCACCCTGACCGTCATGATCTCTCAGTCCCTGCGGAACGCGCCCAACGTCCCCCCCCCTGGCATCTTCATCCTGCTGATCGTGGCGATGATCGTGGTGCTGCTGGCCGTGGTGACGGTGGAGAATGCCTACCGGCGCATTCCGATCCACTACGCCCGCCGGGCGGATTCGGCTGGCATGTCCAGCCAGCGCAGTTCCTACATGCCCTTGAAGGTGAACACCGCCGGCGTGATGCCCGTCATCTTCGCCAGTTCGGTGATCTTTTTCCCCGCCACCATCAACAGCTTCACCCGCTGGGAATGGCTGGCGAAAGTGTCGGCCTACATCAGCCCGCAGACCCACTTCTGGGTCTACACCCCGGTCTTTGTGGGCGTGGTGATCTTCTTCGCCTTCTTCTACACCAGCATCGTGTTCAACCCCGACGAGACCGCCGAGAACATGAAGCGGTCCGGGGGTTACATTCCCGGCATCCGGCCAGGCAAGGAAACCAGCATCTTCATGGACAGCATCCTGTCCAAGCTGACCTTCGTGGGCGCGATCTACCTCGCCCTGGTGTCCCTGGTGCCCCTGCTCATCACCAACAACATCCAGGGCCTCAACTTCTACTTCGGCGGCACCAGCCTGCTGATCGTGGTGGGCGTGGCCATGGACACCGGCTCCCAGTTGGAGAGCCTGCTGGTCATGCGCCGCTACGATGGATTCCTCGAGAAGGGCCGCATCCGTGGCCGTTCTACCCGCGGAGGGGCCGCATGACCCTGACCGCGAACATCCTTCTCGGAGCCCCCGGGTCCGGCAAGGGAACCCAGGCCAAGCGCCTGGTGGAAACATTCTCTTTGACTCACCTGTCTACCGGTGACATTCTGAGAGACGCCGTTTCGAAAGGGACGGAGATCGGCCTGAGGGCGAAAGCCATCATGGCCGAAGGTAAACTGGTGGACGACGACACCGTCAACGGCCTTGTCTTTGCGCGGCTGCTGGACGAGACCTCTGACGTGTTGTTCGACGGCTACCCACGAACCCTGCAACAAGCTCAAGCCCTGGAAGACTTCCTCTCCTCCAAGGGCATGGCGCTGGGATCCGTGGTGCTGGTCGATGTCCCCCAGGAGGTGCTGGAAGCCCGCGTGGTGGGCCGGCGCGTCTGCAGCAACAATGCCTGCGGCGCCATCTACCATCTGGAATCCAAGCCCTCCAAGCAGGCCGGTGTCTGCGATCTGTGCGGAAGTCCCCTGAAGCACCGTTCCGACGACACCACAGAAGCCTTCCAAAGCCGGATGGCCGAGTTCCACTCGACCTTCCAACCGCTCATGGGCTTCTACAAACATCGGCCGAACTTCCGTAGCGTGGATGGCAATC
>JANXYT010000448.1 GCA_025355915.1 Holophagaceae bacterium | reverse complement strand
CTCGATCTCCGTCGCCTGGCCCTGGGCGCCGCCGCTGGGCTGGTGGATCATGATGCGGGCGTTGGGCAGGGCGAAGCGCTTGCCCTTGGTGCCCGAGGCGAGCAGGTGGGCGCCCATGGAGGCGCACTGGCCGATGCAATAGGTGACGATATCGTTCTTCACGAACTGCATGGTGTCGTAGATGGCCAGGCCCGCGGTGACGCTGCCGCCGGGGCTGTTGATGTAGATCTGGATGTCCTTGTCCGGGTCTTCACTTTCGAGGAACAACATCTGGGCGACGATGGCATTGGCCACATTGTCGTCGATGGCGGTGCCCAGGAAGATGATGTTGTCCTTGAGCAGGCGCGAGTAGATGTCATAGCTGCGCTCGCCGCGCGGCGTCTGCTCGATGACAATGGGGGGATAGTAGCTGCTGGGCATGGGCCCTCCGGCTGATTCATCAGAATAGCAAGAAGGCGCCGAAGGGCGCCTTCTTGATGGAACAGACGCAGACTACTTTTTCGCCGTCGCGGGCTTCTTAGCCTTGGGCTTCTCTTCCGCCTTGGGCTCCTTGGCCTTGGAGAGCTTATGCTGCTTCTCCTCGGCTTCGGGTTCTTTGGTCTTGGCTGCCTTTTTTGGCTTCTCCTCGGCTTCAGGTTCGGCTTTCTTAGCTGATGACTTCGCCTTCACCGGCTTTTCCTCGTGGTCGTGATCACAGTCGGGGCCGTGAACATGACCGGCGGGCGCCACGGCGGCGGGTTCGCCACCCTCCTGGCCCTCCAGATCGCCACCCTCCAGACCGCCCGCATCGAAGCGGTTCACGGGAAGGCCGGCTTCGCGCTTGCGCTCCAGCTCGACCAGGGCTTCGAAGGCGGCCTTGTCCAGCACTTCTTCGGTGATCTTGGCGGTGGTGAGCAGGTGGTCGAAGATCCGGTCCGTGCGCAGACGACCCTTGATCTCGGTGGTGTTGCCGCGGCGCTCCAACTCCGCCTTGAAGGCCTCGAAGGGCTGCTGGACCTGATTTTCAGCCATGAAGGTGCGAATCTCGGCGTCGATGTCAGCCTCGGGAACCTCGATGGACTCCGCGTTGCCGATGGCCTGCAGGAGATAACCGCTACGGACCGCACGCTCGGCGTCGTTCAGGCGGTACTGGCGGTAGGCCTGCCAGTTGACCTTCTTGGGGTCCATGCCCTGGCGGGCCACGTGCTGGGCAAACTCCTGGCAATAGTCATCAAGCTGCAGGCCCACCATGGAACGGGGCACCTCGAAGGGCGCGGCGTCCAGCAGGGTGTCGAGCATGGTGGCTTGGAGGCGGGCCATGGCGTCGCGTTCAGCGGCCTCTTCGAGATCCTTGGTCACGGCGGCCTTCAAGGCCTCCAGGTTCTCGAAGGCGCCCAAATCCTTGGCAAATTCGTCGCCCAGGGCGGGCACTTCCTTGGTGCGGAGGTCCTTGACATGGACTTCGTAAGCCAGCGTCTTGCCGGCAAGGACGGTGTTGGCATCATTGGTGGGATGGGTCAGGGTGAAGGACTTCTTTTCGCCGACCTTGAGGCCCACCAGCTCGGCGTCGAAGGGCCGAGTGCCGTCGATTTCGAGCACCTGGTCCTGGTAGGTCTGGGCCTTGAGGCCCTGGGGCTTCACGCGGATGTCGCAGGTGGCGACAAGACCCGTGGCCACGGCGCCATCTTCGACCGGTAAGAATTTGGTGGCGCGCTGACGCAGACCTTCGAGGTGTTCTGCCAGGGTGGTGGGGTCAATGGCCCGTTTCTTCTTGGTGAGGACCATGGTCTTGTAGTCCGGCAGGGCAACTTCGGGCGCCACGTCGAACTGGGCGCGGAAGACGGCATCGGCCCCTTCCTTCAGGTCCAGCTTCTCCAGCGAGGGGTGGGAGATGGGCATGGCACCCGCTTCCTGGGCGGCCTTCCAGAAGTGCTTCTCCACCAGCTGCTGGGCGACGTCGGACTGGATCTCGCGGGCGTACTTCTGCATGAGGACTGGGCGCGGGGCCTTGCCGGGGCGGAAACCGGGGATGCGCACCTTCGGAGCGATTTTGGCCACCACCGCGTTGAAGGTGGCGCTCACCTCGGCGGCGGGTACCGTCACTTCGACGGTTTTCCGGGTGGGGGACTGGTGGTGGAGGGTGGCGGACATGGAAGCTCCGTGATGCGTAGAAATAATGCGAGGAATCATTCGGTTTTTCTCTCGCTCCAGAATCGCCGCAGGCGATTCTGGAGTGGTGCGAACGGTCGGACTCGAACCGACACGGTGTGAACCGCTGGAACCTAAATCCAGTGCGTCTACCAGTTCCGCCACGCTCGCAAAAAAATCGAATTGTCAAAACCGGTGGTGCGCCCAGAGCGACTCGAACGCCCGACCCTCAGGTTCGAAGCCTGATGCTCTATCCAGCTGAGCTATGGGCGCGCACCGAATCCCCCAGTCTACCTGGAACACGCGGTGGGTTCGACCCCTGGGTTGGCTGGGTGGGGCCGCCGTTCACAAAAGGGCCGATCAACCCTCCAGGCACCAGGCATCTTCGGCCCCATGGCGGCGGAGGGTCGCGAGGGCTGCTTCATCTAGGCCCATGTGCCGGGCGGCGGCAAC